>JANQEY010000200.1 GCA_028278125.1 bacterium
CAACCTGACCCTGATGGTCGATCCCAATGGAAACACGTTCAGCTACGTGTATGACGCATTGAACCGTCAAATAGACGCCTATATCCCGGGAACAGGATCCCCTTATTACGACACCACCCATGTGCATACCGTGTATGACGAGAATGGCAATGTAAAACGGATAACCGAGAGCAAATCCGGCGCCGCGGGAAGCCTCACGGACGCTACCCTCAACAATTACGACAACTTCGACCGCCTCACCGATTCAACCCAGCGCGGCCTGAGAGTGGATTACACCTATGACGACAACGGAAACCGCACCAGCGTATCCACCCCGGCCGGCTCGACCACCTACACATATGACGCCCGCAACCGCCTGAAAACCGCTGTCACCGACGCCGGAGTCACCACCTACACCTATTACGACGACGGCAAGAAGGACACGGATGACACGGACGAATTAAATCCCTTTACGATTATTTACGAATACGATAATAATAGAAACACGATCAAGAAGATCGACGGCTCTTTGACAAATCAGTACCTCGCCTTCACCTACAACGCTCTGAACCAGTTGGTGGAGACCAAACGCGGCCCACCCGAATCCGAGGTAGTCCTTGGACTCTACGATTACAATGCGTCTGGCCTTCGAGTGCGCCACCGCCTCTCGGAGCGCGGAGACGTCGATTACTATTACGATGACGGAGCGGTCATCGAGGAGCGTAACGCAACCGACGACGCGCTGCTTGCCCACTATCGCTACGCGGACCGGCTGATCAGCCTGGACGTGGGCGGCGCCAGGCAGTACTACCACCATGACGCCCTGGGCAGCACGGTGACCCTGACCACGGATTCGGCCTCCATACAGGTCAGCTACAAGCTCGATCCATGGGGCCATATTCGCCAACAAATCGGCGCTTCGGTCAACCGACAGATATTCACAGGCCAGGAGCATGATGAAAACACCGGACTGATTTACTTTGGGGCTCGTTATTACGATCCGGACACAGCCCGGTTTATCACCCAGGATAGCTATCTTGGTGAAAGCAACACTCCACCTTCGCTGCACCGGTATCTTTATGCGTATTCAAATCCGACTGTTTATATTGATTTATTGGGGTATGAATCATACAAAGCGGCTGCTGAAGCGGCGAAAGAAAAGGAGCAGGTAATAGCAAATGAAGTTAAAAGGTTAAATACCAAAGAGTATTTAGAAAAATATGATATATCCCTAAGAATGTTGAACATTATTCTTGCTGGTTCAGGCCTGTTCTATGATTCTGCTGAGGGAGCATACAAAACTCTAGATCATTTTGAAGATCTTCTAATAGTAACACCACATGCAGGGGATTGCATGCCTGGTATTGATTGTGCCTTGGCCTTCAAAGATGATACTAGCTTCAATGACACTGCAGATGCAAGGGAAGCCAGAGCAAGACTTGGTGAATTGGTTAAGAACTTATTGAATGCAAAAGAATCCATTACAATTTATATCACTGATGAAGACCTCAAAGGGCGTTATATAGTTGATACGGTAACTCTTACAGAGAAAACACTTGATCATCTCAATAAAGCATTTGTTGAGGGAGATTTAGAAGCCCAATACAATACTAACAAGGTTTTAATTGGGGCTATTTCCCCAACGAAGATTAAACATATTTCTAAGTTGAATGATCTGGCTCCTGGTGACATTGTTCGAATAAGAAAAGGAGAAAAACCTAAAGTAATATTGAAAAGAAGTGATAAAGTTATAAATAAAAAACGATTGGAACTATTTTCAAAAAAGTATAATGTTGAGATTAAATTACCAAATAAGCCACATGGTAAAACTTCAGGTCATTGGTCTACAATTGAAGAAATGGTTGAAAAGATGGCAGCATCAGGAAAATATAAATCCATTCGAGTACACCAACTTCTTAAGAATTCAGGCTTTGATATAATTGGAAAAGGAAGCCAACCGGATATTCATGCGATTAGGAAAGATGGTAAAATAGATATTATTGAAGTGTTGAGTGAAAATGATACCCTAGTAAAATGATGGGAAGGATAGAAGACATACGAAAACAATTAGGTTCTAAGGCAGGTACTGGTAGGCATATGAAACCATTGAAAAGATATACAAACTAATTATACAGCTCAAAATTATGCCTTTATTGAACATTCATAGAGAAATATACGACTTGAGTTTTGCTCGTTCAAAATTCGACAACTCA
>JANQEY010000104.1 GCA_028278125.1 bacterium
TAACACCGCCAACTGCTGGGCGACACAGCTTGACGCTAACTACATGACCGACCAGGAGGATTGGCTGATCAGTACCCACGCCTGGGATGTTATCGGACCATTGAGGATTATCTACTATCACTGGTACGATTTTGACTGGGATAGCGGGTATAACCTGCAGGTTTCAACTGATAACATGGATACCTGGACAGTTGTGACACCTGAAGGTGGCTACGCAAACATGAATGTTTGGGCATTACAGCAACCTGGTTTCCATTTAGGCAATATGGATTGGCAGCAGGTAGAATACGATCTGTCTCAGTTTAATGACGCAGATTCTATTCATATCGCGTTCCGTTTTGCTTCCGCCCCCTGGGGTGGAAATAACTATGGTGTTGCCATAGACAACCTGGAGATCTGGGGTGTCCCACGTGAAGCACGTGGTTGGGTCACAGGTGTTGTACTGGACGCCAATGATCAACCAATGCAGGGCGCACACCTGTATCTTGAAGACATGCCTTTCTTCGAAGCCTGGACAGGTGGCGATGGATCCTACATGTTGATGAACGTCCCGGCGGGTGATCATGATATTATCTGTGAATACCCGTTCTACTGGCCAATCGAGGTTGAAGACTTCGAGGTTGTAGAGGACGACACATTAACACTTGACTTTACCAATGAAAGCGGAATGCCGCTTGTATTCCCGGATGGAGAGCTGGAAACAACAGCCCTGCAGCTGGAAGTAAACCTTTTCGAAGATACTCTTGGAACAGCAGATTTTGATCTTGAGAGTATTGGTACCGGTCCATTGAATTGGAACGCATATATCCGTGTAATTGACGCTCCTTCCCTTGCCGGTATCCCCGGTGACGGTCGTGGAATTAATCCTGACCTGGTATTCTCAGGCCCAAGGAATAATGCCAACGGACGCCAGGTACGCAGGTCGATGTCGTTTAATGGTCCATATATAACCGATCCTCAGCCCAACCATGTTGGTCCGATTGAGATCTCCAATGAACTTGATAACCTCTGGGATATTCTGGTTCAGTGGGATGTACAGACAACGACAGGTAATGATGGAATTGTCGCCGCGGTCACAACAAGTGACAGTGTCTATGTGTCTGCTACATATATAGACGAAGAGCACGGTGGTAACTTCCTCTATACATTCAGTCACCAGGGATTCCTCTACAGCTCATACGAGTACCCGGCAGAGATGCTCGATGCCCAGGGTATGGGACTTGGTGACCTCGCGTATGATCCGAACTCAGGCTACCTGTTTGGTGCAAATTCCGATGGTGAAGTATTCCAGTTTATGCCTGATTTTTCGGAATACTCGATCATTACAACTGTTGCATTCTGGCCGAATGCTGTTGCATATGACTGGGACAGTGAGTTGCTCTACCTCCGTGGATGGGGCGATGACTTTGCTGTAGTCGAAGTTGTTTCCGGTAATATTTCTGACCTTGAAATCGAACCGCAGCAATATTCTGTAACCGGTTTGGCTTACATGCCAAGAGATGAAAACGGTTATACAATCTGGCTTGCAGCTCATGATGGTAACGGCCAGGGTGGTTATGTCTACTCCTATAACCCGGTAACACTGGATTACAACACTGACCTGACGGAGATCTACCCGGCTGAAGAAGGCAGTGTTATAGCAGGTATGGATATCGGCCTTGGCTGGAGAAGTGATTTCTTTGACATCACTACAGTTCATCAGGGTACACAGGATTACGTTGACATCTTTGAAGGTCTTATCTCGCCGCCGAATTGGGTCTGGCTGGAACCTTCCGACGGTATCCTGGATCCGGCAGAAACAGTCAATCTCGTGGTGACAGCCGACCTGAGTAAGCTTGAAGGTTACGAGATTGAAGAAGGTGTCGAGATCTATGCCGAGATAGTCTTCAGTGGTTCTTACTGGGCTAACACACCGGTGATGGATCTGACGATTGTTATGACCTATGATAATGTTGAAGAGGAAGGCGTAGTTCCTGTACGCTATGCGTTACACCAGAACTATCCCAACCCGTTCAACCCGGTCACATCCATCAAATTCGACCTTGTTCAGGCACAGAACGTAAAACTGTCGGTATTCAACGTTCTTGGCCAGGAAGTTGTACGTCTTGCTGACGCGCGTTATGAAGCAGGTTTCCATAACATAAACTTCAAGGCTGACGGCCTTGCCAGTAGCATGTACTTCTACCGTATTGAAACCCCGGCATTCACCAGCATGAAGAAGATGGTACTTGTCAAATAATTGCAGATAATCGGCAGGTAATTATAATCTGCTGAAAAGATACCAGGAGCCGGCGCAGTTATACTGCACCGGCTCTTTTATTAAACGAGTTTCAACAAAACCGGGTAATATTGGCTCTATCCGGGGTAAATTGGCTTGCTTATTAATTCACATTAATATATCCTTTAATGGGGACGGGGTAGTGAAAACTTGAAAAACAGGAGTAATAATGAAGAAGTTCCTGACATTCACTATCGCAGCATTGCTGCTTATTGTTGGCGCAACAGGTGCTGTTGCCAAGGATAAGATCAAGATTGAAAAGCTTGACGATCTCCCGCGTCATGAATACAAAATCAAGATGACGGCGGTTGAACTTCTTGGTAACGACAAAGCCCTGATGAAACTCGCCAACCAGGTTAGGAAGGACCTGGAAGCCGATCTCAAGAAATACGAGATCGAAGACAAGACTACTTTAAAAGGTTATTATGGTGGTCTTGGTGTAATCGCCATGCTGGACGGACGGTATGACGATTACCTGAAATACCGTGAAATGGTGGTTGACCTCGAGGAGAAGGAAGCGGTTAAGCTCACCAACGGTCTGTTTACTCGCTCTTATATCAAGGCTCTGAAGTCGGGTAAAGAAGAGCTCGAACCGATTATCACAAAGGTGCTGACTCATCTTGTCAATGAACTTCCGTATGAAGTTGTTTCAGACGAAATCAAAGGTTCTAAGGCACGGGCCGAGATTATCAATGAAAACCTGATCCTGGGTTCTATCGAAGCCAGTGTCCAGCCGATCCTCGATGAGAGTGACGGCGTGATGAGCAAAGACATCGCCCAGAGGCTGGTTGGTAGTGGTTATACGATTCGTAACTTCCTGCCCTATTCACACATCGTTGTTGATGTATACTCAGCTTACCTGGACGCCAACGCTGTTGAAAAAGAGGATATCTGGGAAGCACGTGATGTTGCGCTTTCGGGCAATGAAAAGGGTTCTCCTGTCGTTATTGCTGTCTGGGATTCCGGTACGGACGTCGATTGTTTTAAGGGTAACCTCTTTACCAATGAGGGAGAAACGCCGGGTAACGGTAAAGACGACGACAACAACGGTTATGTTGATGATGCCCATGGTATCGCCTATACTCTTCACTCCGATAAAACCACCGAGATGCTTTATCCTATTGGAGATGTCGAAGCTGACCGTCCAAGGCTCCAGATGTTGATGAAAGGACTGACCGACCTCACATCAAATATCGACAGTGAAGAATCATCTCAACTGAAAAAGATGCTCGGTACCCTTGAACAAGCCGAAGTTCAGCCCTTTATAGAAGACATCAGCAAGTATGGTAACTACTGCCACGGTACCCATGTTGCCGGAATAGCAATGCGGGATAATCCATATGCCCGTATCCTGACAACCCGGTTGACATTCGGCCATACGATGATCCCGGAAGAACCAACCATCGAGCTTGCTGAAAAAGAAGCTGTGATGTACGAAGAGGTTCTCGATTACTTCAAGAAAAACAACGTTCGTGTTGTGAATATGAGCTGGGGTGGAAGCTTGGCCGGTATTGAAGGTGCCCTTGAAGCCAATAATGTCGGTGAAACACCGGAAGAACGTAAAGAACTTGCCCGGAAGATTTTCGAAATCGGGAAACAGGCTCTTTATAAAGCGATCGAATCTGCTCCGGAAATTCTCTTTGTAACCTCAGCCGGTAATTCGGACAATGATGTTACTTTCGAAGAGTTCCTACCGAGCTCATTTGACCTTCCAAACATCATGTCGGTGGGTGCTGTTGACCAGGCCGGTGACGAAACCGATTTCACCAGTTTCGGTAAGGTTGATGTATATGCCAATGGTTTTGAAGTGAACAGCTATGTTCCAGGTGGCGACCAGATGAAGCTGAGTGGAACATCCCAGGCTTCGCCGAACGTGACCAACCTCGCAGCAAAACTTATCGCGCTAAAGCCTGACCTTACAGTCACACAGGTTCGTGAACTGATTGAAGGTGGCTGCGACAAAAAGATGGCCGGTGACCGTGCTGTAATGCTGATCAATCCGCAAAATACCATTAAGATGCTGAAGAACATGTAGTACTGTAAAATAGTTTTACATTTTCGCCCCATGTTTAGCAACATGGGGCGTTTGTTTTTATATTAATTTGTTAATTTACCGTCTACACTAAATTTTAGTTGCTGTCATCCCGGACAGGCATGTCGTGGACGAAACTGTCATGTTTTCGGAATAGTTCTAATAACAAGGACAATTCATGCGGAACTCCAGGGGTATCCTGATTTGTATTTTGCTTTCAATCCTCTTTACTTCCCAGGCATTGAGTGAGATTATTGTCAATGACCGAATCAGCGTAGATGGTAACATTCGGTTCAGAACAGAAGTTGATGACCGTGATTTTGATTCTGAATCCGGTGCGAATGAATACAATTATCTAAGAACGCAACTTGGTTTTAAGATCCAGGCTTCAGATGATGTACTCGTCCGCGTAAAGTTCAAAGATTCCCGGTTCCTTGGTACTACACACAATAACGATAAATCCACCAGTTTTGTTGACCTCCAGGAGGGATATATCCTGGTTGATAAATTCCTTCGATCACCTGTTGATCTACAACTGGGTCGATTCGAGATGATGTATGGCCGTCGCAGGATTCATGGAAATGGCGGCTGGAATAATTTTGGTCCACGTACATTTGATGGGATCAGAATAATCAGCGAAAAGGGTTATGGAGGTTGGAACCTGTTTGCTGTCCGGGTTGTAGAACATGGTTTTGAACAACAGCCTTTTAACTGGCCGAATTATGTTAAGAATGATGGAAAGGAGAGCTCAACTTATTTAACGGCAAAAACCGATTGGACCCGGTTTGGCCTAACAGGTAGTCTTCATGGTGGAAAATTCCAACCAATATTCGTGGTAGATTGGGCTCCACAGGGATTATCCCAAACTGCGAAAGATAAATATCCTGAAGCTGATCTTGTATTTATGCCGGGACTATATGTACAGCATCAAATTGATAACTTTCAAATAGAATTTGACTGTGCGATACAATCTGGACAAAAGAATTACAAGGACATTACAGCCTGGTTAATCGCAGGTGATGTTCGTTACCAATTTGATTCAGGAATGCAACCATACTTTGGTTTAGGAATTGATATGACATCCGGGAACAGTAAAGATGATCCACGTGGTAGTGATCATATGTTTTATGCACCATTTATGTCCAGGCACATATACCTTGGCTATATGGATTATTTTCAGGATGTGGAAAATGGACTGGTTGATTTGATAGCAAGGATTGGTATAAATCCATGGGATAACGCAAGCCTGACACTCGATATTCACAATTTCCAGTTCATGGAAAGTGATGTTGATTCAACGGGTAACACTATTGATCAACTTGGCCAGGAATTTGACCTGAGGTTTACAGCTCCGGTTGCTGAAGCGTTGTCCATTGATTCAGCCATTTGTCTGTTCACTCCTGCCGATGGTGCTACTTCATGGATAAATAAATCAGCCGGAAAGAACAACGATACCAGCCTGTTTTTCTACCTGGCGATTACGGCAAAGTTCTAATCAATTTGAGCATAAGCAAGACCAGCATATACAAGCACATACGCCTCGGGCGGCTCCAGGGGATTTCCACGTCCCTTTCATTTTGAATTTCGATCTATTATTGTATATGTAACTCTAGTGATTGTACTGCACTAATTAACAAGCCGCACATCTAATTCTAGTATCAATTATTAACTGTTTCATACAATTACATCATGTTATCGTTTATAAGGGCATCGTCATGCTGAACTGTTGGGAATCTAATAAATGTGGCTTTGAACCCGGTGGGAGAAATGTTGAAAAACTGGGTGTCTGCCCGGCGTCTGTCGCTGAAGAATTCGACGGGATAAACGGTGGCAAAAACGGCGGTAGATACTGCTGGAGCGTAACCGGCACCCTTTGCAATGATGAAGTCAGCGGACCAATCACAACCAAGCTTGCAACCTGTTTCAAATGCGAATTTTTGACCCTGGTGTTCGATGAAGAGGGTCAGAAAGACGTTGTGTTGTAAAAGCTGAATGTTACCTGGTGGTATACTACTCCATCCTCAAAGCTTCAACCGGGTTTATCCTCGAAGCCCGTGCTGCAGGATATAATCCTGCAGCGACACTGATTCCAAGCCCGAACAAAATCGATGTTCCCATTAAAAGCGGAGTGATCATAAAGAACTGAATATTTTCTATTCCCGTAGCACCTATATTTATCATCACAGCTTTTACAATTATTTCAGCGATTCTGGTAACTATCCATCCAAGAATAATCCCCCCGATTGATCCGGATATACCGATTACACCAGATTCAACCAGGAAGAGAATATGGATGTCCCTGTCGTCCGCACCTAGTGATTTCATTACCCCGATCTCACGGGTACGCTCAGTTATAGACATCACGAGTGTATTAATTATTCCCAGCGACGCGACAACCAGGGCTATAAATCCAATCACGCCCAGTCCCATGTCAAAAAAGACAAAAAATTTCCTCATCTCTTCAAATTCTTCAGCATAACTGAAGGTATCAAATCCAAGTGCTTCTACTGAATCTTTTATAGTTTGGTAGGGAATATGCGGATCAAAGTCGAGTGTTGCCTTGGGGAAGTATCTTACATCTGTCTCCTCTGAATCGCCGAATAATTGCCCGCTCTGGATGGCGGTAAATATATCGGCAGGATTATCACCGGGGCCTGAGCTCTCGAATTTTTTCGCTGTAAAAGCCGGTATGTAGATTGATTTTGTACCTATCTGGTGTGACTGCCCTGCTTCTATAACTCCGCTGACAACCAGGGTGTCGCTGACCTCGCTTCGATGATTCAGGTATCCGTCAAGGAATCGTTTCAACCCACCTTCAAGCTCTTCCTGTGCCAGTCCGGCACGGTATGAATTTGATCCAAGTGAGTCAAACTCCACCCGTTCCGGAAGTCCAAACACTCCCTCTTTACCCCGCAGAACATTGACTATTCCACTGTCAATACTAGCAACTTTGACAGATAAATACAGCGGTTTCCCGATAAGAGAATCCGGCTCTTCATACCCAAGCGGTTCTACCAGGTCTTCCAGGACTATAACCTGGCGGGAGCTGTCACTGGTAAAAAAATCACCAGCCTTTAAACGTGAAAAATATTTCATCTCAGCTGCCGATTCGGGCAAAGCCTGTGCACCTCTTTTAAAGCTTGTATCCTCGGTTGTTACTGTTAAGTCGAAGGTATCATAGGGAAATGCTAGCCGTACTCCGGCAATTTTGGACAGCTTTTCCAGGGCTTCTGTATCAAGTTTCGGATTTTGCAATGAATCCGCGGTTTCCTCATCAACCGGGTAAACCTGCATCGTGTTCAATAAACCGAATTTTTCGAATTGCTGGGATACGTTTGTCTGCATTCCAATACCGAAGGAAAGCATTGAAATAAAGGAAGCGATGGCAATTATCACCCCGGAAACTGTGAGGAAAGCCCGCAGCTTCATCCGCCATAAATTCCCTGAAGATATTTTTACCAGGTCCTTCAGGTTCATAAGATTTTATTCCGGTATAGATTATACATCTGCGACCTTACCATAAACCATTTTTAATGTCCTGGAAGCGTAGTTTCCCGCCAGTTCAAGATCATGGGTAACCATGATTATCGTCAGTCCCCTGCTGTTCAGATCTTTCAAAACACCGGCAATCATATCTGTATTTTCCTGGTCAAGGTTTCCTGTTGGTTCGTCCGCCAGCAGGATTTCCGGGTTTTTTACAAGCGCCCGTGCCAGGGCTACCCTCTGCTGTTCGCCCCCTGAAAGATCGGGTGGTCGGTGATCTATCCTGTCACCAAGGCCAAGTTGTTCTAATATTTCACCTGCCTGTTTTCGTCGTTTTTTACTCTGGCTGTTATTGAAATAGAGAGCTATCTCTACATTTTGCAGGGCTGTCCTGTGGGGCAGGAGATTAAAAGATTGGAATACCATCCCTATCCTGGTGGCACGATAACGCGCAAGTTCATGACGGCTGAGCTCGGAAAGAATTTGATTATCTACCCGTACACTTCCGGATGTTGGAGTGTCCAATCCGGCAAGCAGGTTTAAAAGGGTTGACTTTCCAGAGCCTGAAGCTCCAACAACAGCCAGGAACTCACCCTTTTTGATCCCCATGCTGACGTTGTCGAGTGCTTTTACTTCATGCAAACCACGTTTGAAATAGCGGCATAAACCGGTAGTTTCGAGCCAGTAATCATTCAAACCAACAAACCTCCTGCAGATAGAACCTGTGAGATGATCAACAACCTTTTAAACTTTTTCAGGCTTTACTGTTTTTAAATATTGGAGAAGTTAATATTATTGTCTAGTCCATGAAAAGTGAAAGGTTTTATAAATGCGGCAAATTTTTACGAATCTTTCAAAATCTAATCTAGTCGACAGGCATTATTTGATTATAGCATTAGCTGTTATGATTATCTCCATCTATGCGCCGTTTGTATCAGCAGGTGAAATAGAAAAAGACAACAAAACCATTATAGAACCTTTACCCATATTGACATATAGTTCCGACATCGGTTTCGGTTATGGATTAAAATTATTTCTCCTAAATTCATTACATAAGAGTGAATCTTTCGACCTTCTACTGTTCAGAAGTACCAGGGACCAGCAACTTTACCGCCTCGTATTTTCGATCCCGGATTTTGAAAAGCGACAGGGGACTGTATATAAATCATCGCTGGATATATGGCTGAATTATGACAAATGGGTTAAGAGATATTATTACGGAACAGGCTCAGAATCATCGATTATAGATCCCGAAACATACACGTTTGAACTGAGTGAATGTAAAATCACCTACAGCAGGGGTTTTACACCTCACCATGTAATCCAACTGGGGATACACGCTCAATCCGTGGAAAACAGCAATTTTGAAGAGAACAGCCTACTCTATTTTTCGCCAAACAATTTAAATCGGACACGTGTGTCCTGTTTGTCGGCTTTTACTGTTCTCCGACATGACACCAGGGACAGTTATATTAATCCGGGTAGGGGAATAGTCATCCAGGCAGAGATCGAAAGCGCCCCCCGGGTAGATATCAACGACGTGGCATTTACTCGGCAGGCATTATGGTTTCAATACTATCGCAGAATATTACATAAGACGGTTTTATCAGCGAGACTGGGGTGGGAAAACCTGTCTGGAACAAATTTACCCATCCAGGTTCTGTTAAGGCTTGGCAGCCACAAAACCCTGCGCGGCTATCCACAGGACAGGTTCCTGGAAAAAACGATGGGAATTTTAAACGCTGAGTTGAGGTACCCGATATATAAACGGTTGGGCGGGGTGGTCGGATTTGATACCGGTAAGGTCTGGGATTCTCCGGGAAGTGTGGACTTTAAAAACTGGGCTTCAAGTGTTGACCTGGGTTTACGGTACTATTTCCAGACTTTTATCGTCAGGTTCGACTATGGCATCAGCAGGGAATCAAGCGGAATCTACTTCCAGTTTGGTCACATATTCTAATAACCTCTTTGATCATTAAAAAGTTGGCATAAAAAAACCGGCTCCAGGTTAATGAAGCCGGCATATATGATATTAAAATTCCTATTTCACCATTACAATTTTCTGCAGGTCTGCAATCTCTCCTGGAATCACAGTATTAATAAAATATACCCCGCTGGATAGTCCAGCGCCGTTAAACGTGAAACTGTGATACCCCGATCCATAGTATCCTTCAGCCAGGACAGCCACTCGCTGTCCTGTGATGTTATAAACCAGAACAGATAAGTCTGATGTTGACGGTAATCCAACTGAAATGTGCGTTACTGGATTAAAGGGATTCGGATAGGCTCGTTCTACAGTGTAGGCAGATGGTATTGTACTATGTCGTTCAGGTGTATCAAGTTCTTCAGTCTCCCAGCCTGTCAACGACCAGTCTGAAACAATATTACTCCCAGACATTTGAGCATCGGGCGGCAACTTGTCAAAGGTAAATGAATCTTCCGCGTAAACTTCCACAAGCTCAAGATCACCAACCTTGGTATAATAAGTAAATGTACCTCCCGGGGCGTATCCGGGAACATTCTGGGTAAGAGCTGTACCCATGTTTTCATGCGGATCAATATCCAGGTTCCTGATAACGAACAATGGGCTGATCAGTTGGCCACCTGGAGTCATAACTTCCGTCCAGGCCTCGAATTCGGTTGTATAATTGCCATGGTTATTAAGTTCTACAATCCAGTCGAAACTTCCACCGAACTGACCAATCAGTGGATCCGGATCAACAGTCATGGCATTAAGCTCAAGTTCAGGTGGTCCGACACCGGGGAATATTGTCAGGTCATCAATTGCCACTCCAGGCAGATTATTCTGATCATCAGATGCCATATAGAACATGAACATCACATTCATATCTACATAATCCTGCAGGCTGAAATATTTCGACTCCCAGCCATCGGAACTACCCGAAAAACAGGCCTGGTCCAGTGCAACGACTCCGTCGCTGTCAGGATATCCTATCCATGGACTCAATAATTGCCATGTTGTTCCCTGGTCGGTGGAAATTCGGACATTGTAGCCATCCTGTTCTTCCTCCAACTCGTACCAGTGCCAATACAGCAAATATGCATCTTCCGACAATATGTCATGTGAAGTCGTCGAGAGCAGGTAATCATTTGCGTTGTCCGGGTAGTTTGAATCGAGCGAAGTAACCCAGCAATGGGTTGGAGAATTTGCACTATCCGGATTTATTGTTGGTTCTCCCCATTCCCATGAAATGGAGTATACTGTCCGCGCAAGATGTCCCTGGGAATCTTCGAAGTCTGTAGAATAGGGATCCGGCCAGGGATTTTCCGGATATGGTAACAGGGGAATATCTATTGTATTTATCCCCGGATCGAGAAATCCTGTTGTTGAAAATTCGTAATATCCAGTGGCGTAGGCGTCGATCGTGTGATCACCAGAATATATTTCCTCGATCGTGTAGACTCCATCCAGTCCCGTTTGTGTTTGGGTATCATCAATACGAACATATGCTCCTTCTATCACCTCACCTGTTTCAGAATTTGTAACCGTTCCGGTGACTGTCACATCGGGAGGAGAATAGTAGAACCGTATTGCCTGGTTCTCGAAAGGATTGCCTTCCGGATCACCATCGAACAGGAAAGTAAATCCCCTGTTCCCTGATCCCTGGATACCAATCGTGCATTCGTCGATTGTTATACCCTGTGGAGATCCCAGGTCAGCGTATTGCATCACGATATCACCGCTCTCGAAAAGGATAACCTGGGCGGTAATATATCCCATCTCGTCCGGTGGAAAACCATATTCATGGTAGTTCTCGAAATTGACAACAAATGCCAGCTCATCTTCCAGGGTGATAGTATCAAAATAAACCATGCCATATTCACCCATGTCCGGATCAAGATCGTCCCAGAACCATGCGATCATTGCTCCATAATCATCATAGGGCATTTCGAAATTAAACAGGGAGACATAGTTGTTGAAGAATGATATGACTCCGTTGGATTGAATCCAGCAGAAGGAATAGACCTCATCGTAATACTGAAACTCAAATCCAATTGGAACAGCTCCCGCCCAGTCTTCGTCACCTAGCAGAACTTCTGTGCCATCGGGTATCTCAACCCATTCATAAACAGGCCCATCGGGCTCCTCGCTGTCTTTGTAGCTGTACCCGTACCCGTCAGGTCCCCCGAA
This sequence comes from bacterium, assembly GCA_028278125.1. The sequence continues at coordinate 11,947 of JANQEY010000104.1, forward strand.
GTCGTCAAGTTCGTTATCGCTGGGATAAAAATTGAAATGTAGGCTTTCAAGGAGTGATAGCTGCCGGTCAGTTAATTGCTGCCCGGATTTATATCTTTCAGCTGCTTCATATATAGCATCTTTATCGAACGATGCCACGGCAAATTGTCCCGCTGCCACGATAAAGAATAAGATCAGGACGGCCCTCGAGAATGTCCTCTTCATCAGGTCTCCAGTGTTTTCGATAGTCTGATTGCAAATTTTGATAATAGTTGAATTAACCGCTTGGCAGGTTAATCCGATTATATTATATCCAAATAAGAATTATATCAAATATCGAATAATACCTCTCAAGACAAAATCGTCTCCCTGCCGTAACAATCCAATTTCACAAGAAATTGAATAATAATTATATAGAGAGACAAGCTGAATATCAGGTTGACCTTGAATGTAATAAGTTGAGTAATATCAAGCAAGTCATAACCTAAATATCCCAAAATTACATCGAATGTAACATGTGTACCTGTTATGGAATTTGATCAAATTCAGAACCACTGAAAGTACGTACAACAAAAAACCCGGCTTATTTAAGCCGGGTTTGTATGCCAGGTATTACCTGGTTATTTCATCAGGACAATCTTCTGCATATTGTCCATTTTTCCTGGTACTGTTGTACGGACAAAATAGATACCGCTGGCCAGGTCTTTTCCATCGAATGTGAAGGTGTGATAACCCTGCGAGTATTGACCATACGCAAGTGTTGCCACCTGTTGACCTACAACATTGTAGACAGCGACATTCAAGCCGGCATTTTCAGGTAATCCCACTGAGATATGTGTGACGGGATTGAATGGATTCGGGTAAGCTTTTTCGACTATATAATTTGCCGGAACCGATATGGTTTCTGGTACTGAATCAAGTTCATCTATCCATCCTGTCAACAGCCAATCAGTAACATAAGTGTTGTTTCCTGTGGCACCTGCCACCGGATGTTTAATGAATGGGAACGGTGCTTCAGCATATATCTCACCGGCACCATGGTCACCTACCCTGGCCAGGTAGAGATATTCACCTGGAGGAGCAAAACCCGGTACCTGCTGCGCAGGAGACGCCGCAAGCACATCACCAGGCATCAGCATCAGGCCTGGGAATATGTCAAGCGGACCATACTCCATTCCATTTGGTAAAATCAGGTCTGTCCAGGCGTCGAATACAACATCTACATCGGAAACATTTTCAACGTAGGCATCCCAACGGAACATCCCACCAAATGGTGGAATTTCTGGGAGTGGTTCCCATGGAGTTGCCATCAGGATAAGTCCGGGGCCTTCAGGACCGACATATATTTCCATGTCGTCTATCTGGACACCGGGGTAAGTTACGCTGCCATCTGTCCCGAGGAAGAACATAAATTCTACTTCCATCCCAATATATCCCGAGAGGTCGAACATAACCTGTTCCCATGGAATCGGGGTTGAACTGGAGAAACATGGTTCGGGAAGACCAAAAACACCGTCAGGATCCGAATAACCGGCAATCGGCTCAATGACATCCCAATTGGCTCCCTGGTCAGTGGTGATACGGACATTGTATCCGTCAAAGTTGGATTCTATCTGGTAAGTATGCCAGTAACTCATATATGCGTCAGGTGCTTCCGGGACATAAGCCGTTGCTGTTACCAGTGGATCAGCTGCATTGTTGATATAATTTTCATCAATTCCTGTTGCCCAGCAGTGGACTGGAGAATATGCCGGTTCGACAGTCGGTTCACCCCAGGCCCAGACTACTGTTGTTTCTGTTTCAAGTAAATGGTTCGGGTAAACTTCGAAATTAGTGTTAAATGATCCCTGCCATGGATATACCGGAAGCGGTACCATTGAAATATTCAGAGTATTTCCTCCAGTACTCAATAACACGCTGCCTGTTGCACCATAATAGCCTGCTGCCGTGCATGACCAGTTTCTCCATCCGGAATAGACATTATTGATTGCATAACTTCCATCCTGGAGTGTAGTAGCTGCGCCATTACCTACAGTGACAGCTGCGTTTCCAATGCCCCCTCCGGTAACTGAGTCAGTGACATTTCCCGAAACTGATGCATCAGGTTGGTTCTGGTAATACCAGATAGCCTGGTTGATATAAGGATTGTTTGTAGGATCACCATCGAACAGGAATGTCAGTCCATAATCCACAACTGCCTGGATACCTATCGTACACTCGTCAATCGTAATAAATTCATTGAGTTCCGGTGGTGAGCCAAGATCAGCATACTGCATCAGGATATCGCCATTTGCCAGCAATATTACCTGTGCTGTAAGGTATCCCTGGTCTTCCGGTGGCCATCCATACTCGTAATAGTTTTCAAAAGTTATAACAAATGCATCCTGATCCTGATGAAAAACCATATCATAATAAATTGTGCCATAGTTACCCATGTCCGGATCAAGGTCATCCCAGAACCATGCAATCATGGCGCCATAATTTGTTGTAGGCATCATTTCATTAGATAAAGACACCCATTCATCGGCAAAAGTTAAAATCCCATTTGAATGGATCCATAATTCGGTATAAATTTCGCCGTAAAACTCAAACTCAAAACCAATTTCGAATGGACCATCATAAGCATCATCTGCCAGCAACAGTGTTGGTCCTCCAGTGATGTCGACCCAATCATAAACGGGGCCATCCGGTTCTTCGCTGTCTTTGAACATGTAACCATATCCATCAGGACCACCGACATCGTCCAACTCGTTGTTGATGCCAGGATTAAAGTTAAAATTGATTGATTTGAGCAGGTTTGTCTGCTCAACGGTTAATTTCTGGCCGGAATTAAAGGCTTCAATAGCCTCGTTTATAGCTGTCTTATCAACAGCCTCGGCCATCAACGCGTTTGAAAATGCCAGCAGGACGGCAAAAATCAAAACGCACAAGATTGCCCTCTTCATGCGAAATTCTCCTCTTTTATTGGCGGGACTGAAATAACCTTTCAATGATCAAAAATTCGTACAGTTTACGAATTGACCGTGCCGATCCAGTAAAAGTTTTCAGTAAGTGAGATTGCGATTTCACGAACCATTTTCGTGCCGAAGTTCGTCAAGCGGTTGTACAAAGGTGAGCAGTATTAAATCTAGCTGTTCTAATAATTTAAATCGTATATAACTATCTTCATTAGAGGTACATCCTGAAAGTTAGCACGTAATAACTCATGAGGCAAGGTCAGTTGCCTGATACCTAAAATCATGTACAATGCTCCCGGAGTCGATTGATCAAACGGAAAATCCTGTTTGCATCTGCGGTAAGTCATAAAAATAGATCCTGTCATCCCGCCTTTGCGGGACAGAGCCACCCATCATCAGGTATACGGAGTTGTGTAAATGAGTAAACCAGGGTTGCATTTCCCCTTCGTTTAATCTGCGGAGGATAAAAGTCAACCCTGGCTACACACCAATTATAAAGCTATGGGTAATCTGTCGATTTATTTCAATAGCACTACCTTATCTACCAATGTTTCCCTGCCGGATTCGAGGACAACAAAATAAACACCTGCTGAGAGATCCGTCGCGTTCCAGCTGATTTTATGATTACCAGCACTCATTACGCTTTTATGAATTGTCGCAACTTCACGTCCCAGCAGGTCATAAACACTTGCCTCTACTCTTGAATGAGTTGGCAATGTAAAATTGATTGCAGTCGTCGAGTTGAACGGATTCGGATATATTGATTCTATGGTAAAGCTTGAGGGAACAACTACCGGTTCGTTTTCTTTCACCGGCAGAACCTCGAACCATGACAGGATTGCGCTTAAAGCTTCTGTCCGTGATGTTGTCTGGTTCAGTCCGCTGATCGCTTCAAAGGCAAAGGGGAAATAGACATGCCTGCGGTTATCGTCCTCGTAATATATACCGCCTGTATTACCTGAACCCAGGTAGTTATACGCCGCCACCGCACCACCCAATGGATTTATCGCGTCCGGATCAGTATTATTTGCCGCACCACCGTTACCGGCCAGCAGGAATTGTCCATCTTCGACAACCGGACCACCTGCACCCGGAACAGCAGTTAAAGAAATCTCAAAATTATTGGCGATACTTTCACAATGGAGATAGTTAGCATAGAAATCCGTTCCCGCAAGCTGTTCATCAAGTGTTTGCCCGAAGAGAAAAACGTTCACGTTGTTGTCCATTGCCGCCTGGAGGACAGATTGTTCCGTTACGTGGAGAGGTAGCTCAACATCACCTGTCATCCAGATAACAGTTGAATATTGTGATATTTCATCTGCTGATGGAGCGCCGTCAAGTTCAGTTATGTCATGATGAAAATAGTTATAGAAGTATTCGTCCAGGTTATCCTGGATATAGGTATCGTAATCTTCTCCACCGTCATCATCGACTAAGAGAATATCTGGTGTTCCAATCATAATCCGTTCACTCAGACCGATTTCATACTCATTGGGTCCGCAGGAAACAGTAATGGAGATCATGGCAAAATGGCCATTGAGTGCAGGATCTGTGGCTGTGAACCTCAAGGGCGTTTCCAGGTTATCTCCTGATGTTCCATTGGGAATATCGCCCATATCAACTACCTGCTGAGCATACTGAATACCATCAACAGAAAGTTCAACGGTTGCCTGTACGTCTGAAGCATCACGCCATCCCTCAGCGTTGGAAACTACAAGTGTTACCTCGATCTCTTCATCAATATTCGGGTGACCGTTGCCGTCAGGATTGCTCATCTGCCATTCGTCGATTGTCATCTCGGGCCAATACCACTGTGTAACAGCCTTATAGGCATTTACTCGTCCTGATCCCTGAGGTTGGTCCGGGGTAATGGGATCAACAGCTTCAATGACAATTTGACGCCAGTCTGTATTGGTAGCGTTGGGATACATTTGCGCGACAAGGGCACCGATCCCGGCTGCTATCGGGGTAGCTACAGAGGTACCATCCCATGATGTATAGCCATCATCAAACCAGGCGGTATAACAACCTACACCCGGTGCAGCTATTTCAACCCAGTCGCCATAATTCGAAAAATTCGCACGTTCATCGTTGCTGTCCGTAGCCCCAACTGTTATCACGTTGTCATAGTCCCCGGGGTACTGACGAGTACCCACGTTATCATTACCGGACGCACCAAACAGCAGCATCCCGTTATTCCATGCGCTTTCTACAGCATTTTCCATAAACTGGCTTGGTGAAGGACCGCCATATGACATATTTACGATAGTCGCACCCATATCACGGGCGTAGTTCAGTCCACTGATCGCTGATGATGTCTGGATACGTCCTTCTCCCTCGTTGTCAGCAAAACCGCAACGTAGTGCCATAATCTGGCAATCAAAGGCAACTCCTGCACCACCTATCCCGTTATTGGTTACCCCTGCCATTGCAGAAACAACCCCGGTCCCGTGGCCATGGAAGTCGATCGGATCATTATCTGGGACATGTGCATCTTCACCCGGCGCCGGGCTGCCAACTCCAGCTACCCAGTCCCAGCCGATAAAATCATCAACCAGTCCATTCCCATCATCATCTACATTGTTCCAATCCCCAAGTGTCCCAGGAAAATCCGGGAAATCATCCTCAAAAGGGCGGGGGTCACCATCAATATCCTCTCCTGGATTAATCCAAATGTTGTCTACCAGGTCAGGATGGTTCCAGTCGACACCGGAATCCAGGCCCACAACTATAATTTCATCTGAACCCGTTACAATATCCCAGGCCGATTCAGCGTCAATTATTTCTAGCCAGTACTGGGTTACAAACGAAGGATCGTTGGGTATGAAGTTCAGTTGATGGATTATGTCAGGTGAAGCATATTCAATAGAAGGCAGACGGTTGAACTCTTCTGAAACGAGCTCCATATCCGTGCCGAATGGGAAAATTATCTTGTAATCATTCCTCGTTTTATGCCGGTATTCTTCATCTTTCGGGATATATCCCCCAAAAAAATCTTCCACTTTCTTGGCATGAAAACGTGCCAGAAGCCTGTCTACTTCATTGTCACCTACAGTGATGGTTCCATCATCAGCAGTATTAAATTGCACATCATTTTTAAATCTGACCAGTAGAACACCATCGGTATACTGCAGGTTTGAAACACCAGCAAAACACACAGTTGCTACGGTCAAAACCATTATTAATGTTAATGATGTGATTGTTCCCTTCCACATGTTGTTCCCCTTTCACAAATTCGCAGCCTCGTCAAGAATTAAACAACCTTGTATAAATGTCTCATGATATTTATTGCCGAAGTTACCTGGTTTTTCGGGTGGAGTAATTGGGTGCTGCCGGGTACCGGCAACAGGCGGGTAATCTTTTTCCAGTAAATAAGTCACAACAACTCCGAGCAACAATGTCCCTCGACATGGATACCCGGCTCCTGTTTAAAAATAGTAAATTTCAGGTGTTAGATTCAAGCATATTCTCCATAATTCGATTTTACAGCCGCTAATCTGTAATTAATAAAATAGTTCTATCCTTGTAACAGATAACACTTAACTGTCAAATAGATCAACGTTGATGTATATTTGCGGGAAATGGTGGCAAGGACTGGAATAATTTCAGACAGAGGTGGCTTGATGAAAAATATCAAATGGTGGATAATTCTGATAATATGCGGACTTATGGTATATGGGATAACTCCAGCATATACATCTGAAGTAAACAGGGGTAAAACAGGTCAATTGCCGCAATATCCCGATCATCTTCCACTCAGGGAAAAAACACAACTGGTATTGCTGGAAGAACCAACCATAACTCTCCAGGAAAACCTTGACGCAATTATCAGTTTTCAGACGGCCATGCCCTGCCCCGCCGTTCGGGTACACTATGGGATGTATGAACCTGACCAGGTAATTCCTTTACCCCGTTACAGGAAATCGGTCAAGGAAAAAGCCATTATATCTCATGTTGATCATGAAGTAACTATTCCCCTGGCAAAACTTTTAAATCCTGTTGTTGATGTGAATGGAATGAAAGAGAACAATGGCGGGATTGTTGCATACAGGATTGAGATATACAATCCGGAATGGGCTACAACTGTCTTTTATGACAGGAGATTCGCTTTTAAAGATGGAAAACAGGTTCCCACTATCACTGAGGGACCGGTTGTTGACCAGGTAACATCATCAAGCGCGATTATATCATGGGATACGGATTTTCCGGTAAAAGGATGGGTTGCATTAGATGATAAAATGTACTCTTCCGAATTGGACGAGATTACAACACATTTTGAGATATTTGTTTCTGATCTTAATGCAGGAACGGTCAATAATTACAGGGTTGGAATCAGCGACGGAGAATTTTCAGATTTAAGCCGCTCCTATTTTTTCAGGACAGCAGACGAAAATCCCACCAGTTTTAAATTTGCCGCGATGGGTGACAGTCGCAGCAGTGCCGGAGGTGGTGAAAACGCGTTTGGTGGTACAAACCTGAAGGTTATGCGCCAGCTTGCCCTAGAAGCGTTTAACAAAGATGTTGATTTTATCATCCATACTGGTGATATGATTAATGGACATACTACCAGCGTTGATGATTTCCGAATGCAGCTACAGGCATACAAGGACGCCATTGAGCCGATCACCCATTTTATTCCGATCTATGAAGTGATGGGTAACCATGAGGCTGTTCTTGATATTTTCGAGGACGGCAGCCGTGCTGGGATAAGATTTGATAAACGTGGGCCTGAAAGCTCTGAATCGTTATTCGCTGAAGCGTTTGTAAATCCAGGCAACGCACCTCGGGCGGCAGTACAAGGAGCGCCAACTTACAGGGAAAACGTTTACTGGTTCGACTATGGAAACAGCCGGTTTGTAGTCATGAATAATAATTATTGGTGGTCGATGGAACCCGAAAAATATGGGGGAAACCTGGAGGGGTATGTCCTTGACGATCAGACAGAATGGCTGCTTGACATATTTGAAAAGACGACATCTGATGATACAATTGAGCACCTCTTTTTATTCGCACAGGAGCCGATGTTCCCGAACAGCACACACGCCAAAGACGCGATGTGGTACAATGGGGGTGATCCGGGGAAAAACAGGGGTATCGACAGGAAATATATTGTCCAGCGGCGTGATGAGATATGGGGTGCTTTTGTAGCTACCGGGAAGGCGGCGGCGGCTGAATTCGGCGACGAACATTGTTATTGCCGGATGCTGGTGACACCTGAGGTAAATCCTGACTATAAAGAAAGTGTATGGCAGTTGATCAGTGGTGGCGCAGGTGCACCGTATTACGCCCAGAACAAGAATGTCCCATGGTCGCACCTGGTTGAAGTGTATAGTACCCAGGTGCATTATACACTTATTAACGTTGATGGTTCACGGGTAAGCTTGGAGGTCTATTCCATTACGGGGCAGTTGATAGATGAGGCTGTTTTGAAGGAATAGGGTGTCGTCCTCGGCTTGACCAGGGAACCGGAACGCAGTGTAGCTCGGTGAGGTATACCCTATCCAAAAGTGGGTGACAAAAGGGTGTCGTCCCTGGCTTGACTAGGGAACCGGAACGTCGTGTAGCTCGGTGATGTATACCCTAACCAAAAGTGGGTGACAAAAGGGTGTCGTCCCCGGCTTGACCGGGGATCCAGCGTCGTTAAAGGTTTTACCTTTTGTGTTACCAGAGAAAACCGGAATATGAAGAAAAAATACTTCGTATACATTTTAGCCAGTGACCGAAATGGAACTTTATACACTGGTATCACTAACGACCTTCATAGCAGAATAGAGGAACATAAGTCAAAGAAGGTCAAAGGATTCACAGAAAAGTACAATGTTACCCGGCTGGTCTATTATGAAGTATTCAATGATATAGAGGAAGCGTTAATAAGGGAAAAACGGTTGAAGCGTTGGAACCGGGCATGGAAAATATCATTGATTGAGGAAAACAATCCATATTGGCGAGAATTAAGTGTTAATTGCTGAAAGACAAAGACACTGGATCCCCGGTCAAGCCGGGGACGACACCGGGGGTGACCAAGTGTCTATAAAGTGGACAGTGTTGGTGTATCTATAGTCTGCATTCTTAAAAATTGTAGTCCGGACCGCCCCGGTCCGGGAAGTTATCTACCTCACATAAACAACCTTTTTAATCTTCTTTTTACCGTTTCGTCCTGACCATTCCATGAACAGAATTCCGCTTGCGAGGTTTTTCGGTTTCCATATAAGATTATGTAAACCATTCGTAAGGTTGTAAGCGAGGCTGTCAACTAAGCGACCCTCGATTGTGTATATGAACATTGAATATGTTCCTGCTTCAAACACATCGAGTGAAATTTTCAATTCAGAATTGAATGGATTGGGATAGGTATTTATGATTTGAAAGGTCGTGGCTAGTTCTGTATTACTATTTTGTTCTATTACATCATTTTCACGTCCAGCAATACTTCCATCCTGGAAGATTTTGTAAAGGTAAGCATGACCATTGTCGCTATTAATTATTCCAAATACAGCATTACTGTCTGTTGTGACGATGACATCAGTATAACCCCATCGATTTTCATTTTCTTCTATAACATGTATATTTCTGTTGGGCCATAAATCTACTCCGCCCGAATCCACCAGCTGGACCTGTACATTATAGCCAGTCTCATAGCCATGTATCACTGTAAAACCGTATGTTCTATTGCCATCTGGATGTTTAACAAATTCTTTTGCCACAGACTGTAATGAACCATCAGGTGTTCCATACACAGTATATCCATCTGGGAAAAGAAGTGTACCAGCAGAATCCATACGGATATAAAAGAGTTCATAATTACGCGGGCCAATCATGTTAACGCTGTTGTCTGTTAACACTACCGCATTAGAAGGGTAATCAACACCACCGGGAAACTGCACAGGTGATCCGTCCGGACCCCATAAGGGTTCCAAATCATGATTTACTCGCTGCCAATCACGCATTGTGCAGATATAGAGACCTCCGGTCAAATCTGGAACAACTCTTATAGGATCTCCAAAATGAAAATCTTCCCTATGAAGTACTGCCTGTGGTTGTTCATAGAATGGATCACCCTCCGACGTAACATATTGTGCGTACACATGTTCAACTGCATCACCTGGATCACCACCCCAAACTATATATGCACCGCCATTTAATTCAGGTTGGATGATCGGTTCCATATTTATATTATAATGACCAAGAAAAATGTCTTCATCTGGTAGTTTAAATGATCCATCTGAGTTCATTCCGGAAATCCACATGTCATTGAAATACTGCCACGTACCCCATAGAATCCAGAAACCACCATTTCCATCTGAGGTAACCCATCTAGGAGTAACAGATAATCTATACTGTTCGGTTTCATCGTAGACAGAGACATTGCTGCCGGTAGGACCTAATAATAACTCACCCTCAGGTGAGATTTTCTGTCCATAGACTCTATATATATCAGCATTTGTATAATTATTAATGGCCAATGATATACTGCCATCATCACACCTAACAGCTCCCATAAACCAACCAGTAGGATCTAGTGAATCAGCTAAGGTGTTTATTCCTCCTTCCGGGAATAGCGGGTAACCATCCAAATCATAACGTTGAAATCTTGTGCTGGACACTGAACCAGGCATCACTCTTGACCATATTACCCAGAATCCTCCATCTTCTTCAGCTAAAAGCTGAAAAGCATGTGTATTGTAATCCGGATCAAACATCAGTCCTTCACTCGACCATTGGGCGTAAACTGCGGGGACAGGTAAAAAGAAGAGAACAGGGAATATCAATGCTAATATTAACAAGATAGGTTTGACGGTACTTTTTGTCATCAGGATTTTTCCATTAATTTCTTTCATAAACTAATAATCCCAGGTGTAAAAGCCAACTGGATCACAGGCAACTCAGGAAATCTATCTACTAAGGTACTTAGCTTAAAATCTGATTTCGAAACTAGTTCAAAATAAAACAGCCCGGCTTACTAAACCGGGCTGCTTCATCAATGGAAATCAAGTATTTCTATTTTACAAGCACCATCTTTTTAATAGCCCTGAATGACGCAGTATCGAGCCTGTAGAAATAAATTCCGCTGGCGAGATGGGAAGCATCAAATTTTACATTATGGACACCTGCTTCAACCCTGCCATCCTGGAGAACCGCAACTTCACGTCCCATAATATTAAAGACACGAAGGCTGACAATTCCTGATTCAGGCAATCCGAATGAGATGTTCGTTATTGGGTTAAAGGGATTAGGTGAATTCTGTTCGAGGAAATAGCTGGTCGGTGTTAGAACTGCAAAGTCCTTCTCTTCATCCCAACCGTAGACTTCCCAACTGTCATTTTCACTTGCAACACCAATACCTGTCTTGGTGAACGGGAACTGGTCCATGGCTTCAATATTATTCGGATGATCACCTATGATACACTTGTAAGCATAAATCCCTGACGGTGCAAATCCGGGAACCGCCTGGGTCATTGTTCGGCTCAAAGTCGAGTTCGCACCTAAAGTAACATTATTTACAACCATTACTTCATAGGGATTACCGTTTGGAAGTTCCAGCTCGATCCAGGCGTCAAAAATTTCAACCTGGTTACTGTTGTTAACAACATCAACGTCAAAGGAGAAGTTACCGCCATTTGAAGGAATTATAATCGGATCAACCAGCGGTTCGGCATCAAGTGTCAGGTTTGACATTATTTGTGAAGTGGTGAATAAAATTGCGAAACCATTTTGAATGCTGTGCCCATGTGTTTCGTATGTCCCATCTAGTAAGTACTGAATACCGTCCGTCTCTGTAGAGTTTTCGATGCCGACAGTACCTTCAACACCCGTCGCAATGGCTGACATATCCTTGTACTGGAACAGGATACGGCCGTCGCCTGTCGTGGTGGGATAATACACCGGATCGTAGAGAATCACCTGGAACGTTTCAAAAGCATCCAGTGGGGCATACTGTTCAACATGATTATATTCGATGATACAACGATGATTATCGAAGTCATCCCAAATCCAGACACCACCGGAGTTCGGTCTCTGTGGTGACAGGTCTTCCCAGTATGGCGCTATCATCGGTGCAGGCCCATCCACATTTGGAATAGAGGAATTGGAATAATCTTCGGTAGTAATCGTTCCCATTCCGATCCAACCATTCGTTCCTATGGTGAACTGGTCATAGTCAATTCCATAATACTGGAAGGTAAACGGCAGGTCTAGGTTGGCGCATGAATCGTCAACTGCAAAGTCGATCAACGTTCCGGGGCCACCGGAATCCGCGCATATTTCCACCCAGTCAAACTGGGGTAACTCAGGAGCGTCGAAGGGATCATAGGCAACGTAACCGTAGTTATCAGGACCGGTCGGATCATAGAGAATATTGCCGACAAGAACTTCAAAGTCGAATCCACCGGTATACCCGTGAAGCCCGGACAGATCCAGGTGCAATGTCGCGGGATGCTCCTGTGGCGTATTTATATCGGCTGAAACGTTAAAAGTCGCTTCACCCGGAGCACCCGAGAGAATGGCACCATAGTCCGCTTCTGCCAGGGTGACTGTGATATACGGATCGGTCGTCGAAACCAATCCACTGATATCAAACCCACCGGCACCACCGTTATTAATCACGTGAACAGTCATTGACGCTGTTTCACCCGGATCGAGCCAGTTGTTGTTATTGCCACCTATATCAGTAAATGTTACTTGATCGAATTCCACATCCGGCGCATAGGCCTGGATAGCGAAGTAGGATTCCCAGGTGATAACACCATCTGTTGCCGACACAGTATAGAGAAACACATGGCCGTCATCAACCGATCCGTCACACATCACTGCGAAGCCTTCATCTATTGTCACTGATCCGTCAACAACTATTGTGCCGTAATTTTCAGTATCATCAATGATGGTCATCAGTTCGTCGGCGCAGGAAATTGTCACATCTACATTTTCCGCGTCTTCAATACCCACGTTGTCCATGGTCAAGGTCAGCGCAACTGTTTCATCGTAGTTCATCTCGCCATTGGGATACCATCCGGCTGCATCGACAACTGTACAAACGTCGGCAACTACGTATGGCCCTGCTGCGGGAATTACGGGGATATTTACCTGGTAGGGTAGACCATTTGTACAGGTGACGGTCAAGCCAAGGTCACCTGGTTGAACCAATGGATTACCAAGATCGATAACGACAGATCCGGTGACGTCTGTATAGCCGACTGAATAAACTTCAGCATTCTGGGTACATACCATAGCCCCTTCAACGGGATCACCCATTGAGACGGACACTTCAAGACTTGTGGCACCAATGTTTACAACCGGCAGATGGGTTACAACAAGGTCCTGCGGTGTGTATGTCCATGGATCGATCGAAGAATCACCAAGCCAGAGATAGGTCCTGATATTGGATTCTCCCAGCCATCCGTGGTCATTATAGACCGTGACATTCGCAAAATTACTCGCGTAGCCGATGTTACGAATTCCCTCGTCAAAAATTGCCTTAAAAAATTCCTTGTCGTAATCATGATTGGGAATTGTGTAAGAGGGGATAATAGCGCTGTGAATCGCGACACAACCATAATCCGCCTTCATGAACGATTCGGCGAAACAGTTACCGTTTGTGCCGGGGAAGTCCATATTATCACAGCAAACGTCAAAATGAACAAACAGTTTATCTTCGTTAGTTAACTGGTTTATATGTGTTGCATTAAAATCACCTGTATCACCCCAATGCCACCAGGCTGTCTGGGAACCATGCCCCCGGTAGTTCAGGATTCCATTACCGGTACTATTCAGGTAGTCAATTACATCGTCATTTGTATATCCGGCACCACCGTATCCCTGCTCAAAAATTGGTGTCTGGAGGCTATATGCGTATGTCCTGATTTCTTCGGAGCAGAGGGTATATTTTAATGGATATTCCTCTTCATGAGCGACCAGGAGACAGTTCTCCGCCCAGTTGTCTTCCGTTGACGGATTGAGCAGGTATCCCATTGTTTTATCTACCTGGTGCTGTAGTTCGGTCAGGTCGTCATATACCATGCGACCGATGGATATATCCGCGTAGTAGTCATTTCCGTTGTTCGGCCAGGGATCGATCATGGAATACCATGAATCAGACCACGAATCCACCCAGTAATGCATCGGCATTTCGGTGTTACCGGTAACTGTACAATAGTCTCCAACAAGCATCACGTATTCAAGCCCATCCGATACATAAAGGTCATGGATATAATCACGGAATTCAGTGTCTGAATCGAAAGCGGGTTCCATTAATTTTACTTCAACACCGTATCCCTGTGCATTTCTGAACTGCGCGAGTTCATTAATGATTGCTGCAGGTCCTTCATCCGTGCAGATAAATAAATATTTCACCTGGAACTCATCGGTGCCTTCGTCCAATTCTTCACCGAACTCGTCGTAGTTTATCACCAGCGATTTATACATATCTGACCAGCGGGGTGAAATAGGACGACGTGGTGTGGTTCTTACAGCCTGGTCGGAAGTACCGTAGTACTCGAGCTCGACAATCAACCTTGTAGCTACTTCAAGCTGCTCCTCTACCGGGTTAAACCTGATAGGGGTAATCCGTGCCGGAACAATACGAATGTCTCGCATTATTCCTATATCTCCCAGGACTGCCTGTTCGGCAGGATAAATACTGTTGTTTGAATAAACGTCCTCGTTGATAAAAAATCCCGGGAGTGGATCTTTATCGGTAACGGGCTGCTGAAATGGATATACCCGGTATCCATCAAGCAGTATGGTTTCGGATTCCACTACTGTTATTTTTACATTACTGCGATCTGGAATTTGAACCAGTTCACCAATTACCGGTAGTTCGGGAGATCCAATTTCCTGAGTGGATGCAAGGTTCGATAATCTTAGTCGGTGGTAAATTATTCCCTTTTCTTCAATTTCTTCCACGAACATTCCATTGATCTCAATCTGCAGTAATGTGGAAAATTCGTTCGAAGAAAGTACTTTCACATTGGGTTCTTCCTTCATTCCTCCCTGGAAAGAAACCCACGAGACAGATTGCGCGGCACCGGCAAATCCCAGGCTGAAAACCAGGATTAAAACCAATGCAGACCGTTGATTTAATTTCGCCATGACCTCTCCGTTAAGTGTGAGTTCTCCTGATATCTGATTGTATTTTATCTCATATTTACGATCGGGTAGATCCGAGAACGAAGAATATCCTGGGACACCAAAACTTGTTGAAATATACGGCTATTTTAAACAATTTTTACCTGAATGTTAGGGTAAAACCGAAATTTCCCAAGAAAATTTCATTGTAAGGCGAGTTTAACAAGCTGTCAATTTTAAACAATTTTGATAAGTTTAATGATTATATTCTCTATTAATAACATGGGAAGCCAATTCGCCAATGTTTATCAAATGGGATTAAAGCGATGAGAAGACGCAAGTTTATTAAAACAACTGCATTAGCTACAGGTGGATTTACCCTCGGATTTCCAGCCCTGAAATCTTTCGCGGAATCAGGGCAGAGTGATCTCGTCCTGATCCGCAACGGCAATCCTGCACAACTGGTTCAAAAAGCTATCGAACTAATGGGTGGGATGGGACGGTTTGTCAGAGCCGGACAAACTGTTGTTGTTAAGCCGAATATCGGCTGGGATCGTGCCCCCGAATACGCCGCTAATACTAACCCTGAAGTAGCCGCTGAGGTTGTGCGGTTGTGTGTCGAAGCCGGTGCGAAAAAAGTCCTGGCGTTTGACCGGACGTGCAATAACGCTCGACGTTGTTATATCAACTCCGGCCTGGAAAAATCGATGTCCGATGCCGGGGCGACTGTCAGGTTTATCCGGGACAAACTTTTTGAGCCGGTGAAAATCGAGAATGGTCTTGTGCTCGATGAATGGTCTTTTTATCGTGACGCCCTCGAAGCTGATGTTTTTATCAACGTTCCTGTTTTGAAGCATCATTCACTTTCACGTTTGACACTGGGTTTAAAAAATATGATGGGGGTAATTGGACAGGATCGTGGGAAGATTCATAAGTCATTCGATAAAAAAATCGCAGATCTCAACAAGGTAATTAAACCAGACCTGACTGTTATTGATGCTGTACGTGTCCTGCGGAAAAATGGTCCGTCAGGAGGTAATCTTGGTGACGTGGAACAGATGGACACTTTGATTGCCGGCATCGATCCCGTACTCACAGATACTTGGGGCGCAAATGTGTTCGGACTCGATCCAAGGCGACTCGGTTGGCTTGAATACTCACAATCGTCGGGCTTGGGCACAATGGACACTGTTAATAATCAGCCTCTTGAATATTCATTTATGTAAGGCATTAGGCTCGACAAGATTCACGCCGAAAGGCGGACAAGTGTCGGGCTACCCATCCAGCTTAATTAGAATCAAATAAAGGACATCGGTGTCCTTTATAAAACAATCAGGAAATACTGAATTTGAAACGCACTATCCTACTCCGTAAAATCATCCAGATATTTGCACTGGTTTTATTCCTCATCACTGTACTCCAGGCTAATTATCCTTTTAATCCCTGGATACCACCGGAACTGTTTCTCTGGCTTGATCCCCTTGCCGGACTGACAACCATGATCGCCGCCCGTGAGTTTATCCCCTGGTTCCTACTTTCTTTGATCGTATTGATCTCTGCATTGGTTGTTGGACGTGGTTTCTGTGGTTGGATCTGTCCTCTGGGAACAACCATTGACATAACTGATAAAATTATCGCTCCAAAGAAAAAAAAGAAGGAAATCCCCACCCGTAAGATCAGGTTTCTGAAAACGCTATTTCTGCTGGTATTCGTTATCGCTGCGATTATCGGCTGGCAATTCACATGGTTGTTCGATCCCATTCCTCTCTTATGGAGAACATTCGGCGCAGTTATATTTCCTGCTGTCACCTGGAGCGCAAATACCTCTTTCAACCTTCTCCTGGATTTGGGAATTGAATGGGATTTCCTTTTTGATTCCTACGATTTTATCACCCTCCATGTTTTGCCCCTGGAAAATGTTGCTGTTACCGGTGCATGGATAGTCGCCATGTTTTTCCTGGTAATCCTTGGATTGAGCAAGCTGTCGAAAAGGTTCTGGTGCCGGTATTTATGCCCCCTGGGAGCGTTACTTGGACTTGTGGGAAAGGTCAGCTTCCTGCAGAGGTATGTTGAATCATCTTCATGTACCGACTGTAAAAAGTGTGTCCGTCACTGCAAGATGGACGCTATCGAGGACGATTATATCACAACTGAAAAAGCCGAATGTATTTTTTGCCTAAACTGCTCGGCTGAATGTACCCTTGGTGATACTTCGTTCACGCTTAAAAATCCAGCCAATATGATTTCACCTGTGGACCTGAAACGCAGGACATTTATTGTATCCTCGGCAGGTAGTGTTGTGGGTGCCGGGGCAGTTAACCTGCTGCATGATACAGAATGGCGAAGTAAATATTTGATCCGTCCACCCGGTGCAGCCCCCGAGGAAGAATTCCTTGATCTCTGCATCCGTTGTAATGAATGCGTACGAATCTGCACCACAACCGGACAATGTTTACAGCCGATTCATTTTGAGGCCGGGGCGGTATCGTTCTGGACACCAGCCGCTGATTTTAACGTGGGTTATTGCGAGTTCAATTGTAATCTCTGCGGAGAGATATGCCCCACCGACGCCATCCGGTCCCTCTCATTGGACTTTAAAAAAGCCAGGAAAATGGGACTTGCTGTAATCAATGAGGATCTCTGCCTGCCCTTTAAGGATAAAGAAAACTGTATTGTCTGCGAGGAACATTGCCCAACAGCTCAAAAGGCGATCGAATTCAGGGAGAGGGAGACAATTATTGTTGAAGGTGAAGAAGTTGAACTTCTTAAACCATATGTCAGAAAGTGTACGTGTATCGGCTGTGGTATCTGCGAGATTAAATGTCCCGTTGAAGGTGAAAAAGCTATCCGGATAGTTCGTGATACTGAGGTGAGGAAGTAAAACAAGTAGGAATAAATCCTGTCATCGGAGCTGACAGGGTCACCCACGTTGCTGTGTTTATGTTCCCAGGCAGAAGCGTATTGACTAAGTAATCTCAACTAAACAATTGTTAATTAATTCAATAATTATTTCAAATCCCTTAAGCAATCAGGGGATTATTTTTTACATTATAGATTAAGCAAATTCTGCTTGAAATATGGATCAAGGGGGCTTTCCATAATGCTGAAGAAGCTATTAATTCCAACGCTTGTGTCTCTTCTAATACCACTGATCACCCACGCGGATATTATCAACGTCCCGGAAGATGAGCCAACCATCCAGGACGGAATCGATGTAGCTGCGGATGGGGATACCGTTCTTGTCCAACCGGACAGGTATATTGAATCAATTAATTTTAATGGTGCTGAAATTGTTGTCGCTTCACTTTTTCTTACAACCGGCGACGAAGACTACATCGAAGAAACGATTATTGATGCAAACTTAAATGGAAATGATTGGGATTTTCGTGACTCAAGTGTAGTAAAATTTGAAAACTCAGAAGGTTTTGATGCAAGACTTGTCGGCTTTACCATAACAGGAGGACGTGCTCTTGAAGGAAGCGGTATTTATTGCTATTGCACTACCCCGCAACTCGAAAACCTTATTATAACAGACAATGTTTTTGGTAGCCCCTGGGATGAAAGGCCAAAAGGAGGAGGAATTTACTGTGGATACGCAGGTCCAGTAATTCGAGATGTAATTATCTCAAATAATCATGTTTCTTCGTGGGGTTTTGATCCTGAGAATGAAAGTGGACAGGGGGGTGGAATATACCTATATTCTTCGAATCCAACCCTGGATAACGTATTCTTTGATAATAATTATTCAGTGAGAGGCGCCGCGGTATACATTAGTAACACATCTACTCCAATTTTCAACAACTGTACAATAACCAACCATGAACGACCGTCAGTAAGCATCAATAACTCAAACACCTCCATTTATGATAGTAGGGTGTATAATAATGGTCATGGGATAATTTGTTCTGGTGGACAACTATACCTCTCAAATTGTTCTGTGCACGATAATTTTGACCCACACAACATTTTCTGGCCGCTCGATGGGGGTGGATTAAGTATAATAAATAATGCTGAAGTAGAATTTGACCAGGAAGACCGTTGCAGCATTTATAACAACATGGCTGATCTAGGCGATGATCTATACAGTGAGGGAAACAATGTCTATGACGTTTATCTTGACACTTTTACTGTTTCGAATCCAACAGAAGAGAATGCCTACCCAATTGAAAACTTCAACTTTAATATTCTGCACGGAATCCATGAGGTTACTGAAGGTGATTTATATGTCAGCCCTGACGGAAATAATCTTAATTCCGGATTAACTGAAGACGATCCGTTAAGAAATATTTATCTCGCCTTTAGTTTAGTTGTCCCCAACGAAGAAAATCCTCCCACAGTTCATCTGGCTAATGGATCTTACAGCGAAGAAAGCAATGATGAAATTTTCCCCCTGAATCCAATAAGCAATATCATTATATCCGGCGAATCTCGTGACAGTGTAATCTTGGACGGAAATGATGAAACAAGAGTCGTATCGTTTGATGAACTGGAAAATGTCTTATTCTCAAATTTAACAATAAGAGATGGTAATTCCTGGATGGGTGGTGGAGTATATAGCTATTGCTCAACAAATATTTCATTTTATAATACCAAATTTGTCAGCAATCGTGCTTCAGGTAATGGTGGAGGATTAAAATGTGCAAATTCTACTGTAAACCTGGACAGCGTAATTTTCGAGGAAAATTTCCTTTATAATGATTTCTGGACTACAAATGGAGGAGCGATTTATTCTAATAATAGTAATTTATCATTAAATAATTGTATCATGCTTTCAAACTCCTGTTTGTTTGGACTTGAGGGAATAGTATACCTGACAGGTGGAACTGCTGTATTTAATAATTTATTCTTTTATGAAAATACCGGCAACATTGCAGAATCTTATTCGATTTTTATTACCGATGGTTGTTCTGCTGAATTTAATAATGCACAGGTTGTGAATAATAATTGTGGTATCCGTCTTGATTTTTCCTCGAGTGCTGTGTTTTCCAATTCAATGATATGTGATAATGAAGATTGGGGGATCACTTGCCACGAATCCAGTCATGTAACTCTACTTAATTCAACTATGTCCGGAGCGGAAGAAGGTGGTATATATGCTGAAAGTGGAACATACACAATTGTGAACTCAATTCTCTGGGGAAATACCGAAGAAGAAATATTGTTTGTTAATGATAATGAGCCATCTCTTATCCTCGCCAATTCTAATATCGAGGGAGGTTGGGATGGAATGGAAGTCTATGGAAGTTCTCTTGACAGCGTAAATGTCCACTGGCTTGACGGGAACATTGACGCTGATCCAATGTTTGTTGATCCGGAAAATGGGGATTATTCTTTGGAGTTTGGATCACCCTGCATCGACGCCGGATACTATACCTTCGTCTGGGAAGGTGATACCCTGATGGACCTCAAACCGGGTGATTATATCGGTGAATACCCTGACATGGGTGCATATGAATATGAACCGTTGATTGACCTCGAAGTGGATAGGAATCTTTCAAAAATCCCGAGTTCATATGGGATTTCCTCAATCTATCCTAATCCTTTCAATAATATAACTACGGTTACTGTTGGTTTGCCTGGTGAATCTGTTTTACATATGAATATCTATAATATCCTTGGTCAGCAGGTCATGACTATTACACATGACAGGTTCAGCCAGGGATATCATACACTCACCATTGACGGCACAGGTTTATCGAGTGGGGTATATTTTATTCAAGCTTTAATAGACCCTGTCATCGGAGCTGACAGGGCCACCCACAGGGACAGGGCCACCCACAGGGACAGGGCCACCCATATCGAGATGCGGAAGGTAGTTTTGATGAAATGACTTGTGTGTGAAACCCGGCTTGCGCGCCAAGCCGGGCCACCAAAGATAAAAACGCCGGGATTAATTTCCCGGCGTTTTTTGTACTTACTGTTTATTTGATTTATCTCTGATTTAAATCCGTAGACTACCGAATCAAAATCATTTTTTTCATGTCTCGGTATCCGTTGACCTCGATAGAATAGTAATAAATGCCACTGGCCAGGTTGCTTGCATCAAAGCTGGCGATGTGTGTACCGGCCGTCAGTTCGTTATTGACCAGCTGTCCGACCTCCTGTCCCATCAGGTTAAAGATAGTCAGGTTCACATGACCGTTTTGTTTCAGGCCAAACTTTATATCAGTAGTCGGATTAAACGGATTCGGATAATTTTGCGCCAGGAAATACTCGACGGGGATACCTTCACCTGTTTCCCTGACAGACGCATCCTTTATTGTCCCGCTGAACCTGATCATAAAACCGTTGGGTGGTTCATTAACGTCGTCGGTCATAAGCCTGACAATAGCATTGTTCATGTCCTCCGGATCATCAGGATCGGGAGCCCAGGAGACCGTCAAAGAATCTCTTGTGCCCGGAGCGAGTTCAAACGGTAATGCTTCATCTACAGCGAGTACTTCCATCACTGATTGAGCGATAATGATTTCATTTATATGTCCAACCCCTGTGCCGTTATTATCAACATACACTTCGATGGATGAGACATTACCCACCTCGGTTTCCGGGAATGTAAATTCCGTTTCAGGGAAGACGATTTCCGGTGCGACGCCTGCACTTAGTTTAGCACGTACCAACCAGTTACCGGTAATATCATTGTAAAACCCTGCATCCTGGTAAAGTATTGATACATCCGGCATTTCCGTGTTTGCTGCACTAGTTGGACCATTCGCGTCAGTGTGGAATGAAAATCCTTCAAATCCAATTACTCCAACGACAAAATACCCATCATTGATGTTAATTCCTTCCGGAAAAGCTTCATCTTCAACAGCAAGGACATTCCAACCTGTATCAACCGCAGCAGTAGAAGTCCACACCTCGGTGGCGGTATTGTTTTCGATGGTCCAGACACGAATATCCGATTCTTCATATGCTTCACCCAGCCAGAACTGTATAGAATCGATTGAGGCCGGGTAGCTCAATGGATAAAACGCGATCCCACGTCCCTCTCCCGGATCAAAAGTAACGCTTGTCTCAGCGCTGCCATCATCGTAGCTCAGCCAACTGGTTTCGCTGACAATATCCTGGAGAAGCTGGGTTAAGTTGTTATCCAGGTTATTTTCATCCTCTCCGCAATCTGCCCATACCTGTGCGAAATAATGCCCTTCTTCATCGGTTGTCCAGGTCTCGGTTGCATCCACATCGATTGTGTCAACACCAAGGGCTGAAATTGCATCAAAAGCTACCGTGTTGGAGAAAACTTCCTCGGGTTCTTCACCTGTCTGCCGCAGGACACTGAAAGTAAGGTCACCTGCGGGACTTTCGATTGTCCCGAGATTGGTCAGTTTCGTGGAAAAATTGACTTCTTCACCTGAAGCGAGATGGAATTGTTCAACATCATTAAAAAGAACAAACGCATCAACGTCGAAGTAATCCTCACTGTAGTCACCAAGGACGTTGATTATATAATCATATGCGGTTACAAAAAAGAGGTCTGTAGGATCAGCATTAACTCCATATGACGTCTTACATCGATTTCCGGCATATGGTCCATCCGCATCCATGGCTACATTCCAGTCAGGTTCACCTGGGCAGGGACCAATTACAATCCAGAAATCCGTTCCCGCTTCCATATCAAGAAAATCCACTTCATCAAAAACCACTTCTACCCATGCAATTGGTGGAGTGTAGTTTGGTACAGTTGAGATAGAAGTGGGTTCACCTTCCCATTCAAAAAGGAGTTCATCCGGATTTAGAAGTGAGTCAACTTCTCCTTCAGTTGATGTATAAATCATTACGGGAGCGTTTTCTACGGTTTCCGACTCTCGAGCGACATAACGGATTCCCTGGATCTGGAATGCTGCAGGTGTAGTAAAACGGAATCCGGCGTAATAATCCGACATGTTATTCCAGCTGAAATACTGGTTTGTAAACGTGTGGTAAACCAGTGAGTCACTGAATTCTTCGTCAAGTTCATTTAAAGTTTGTTCAGCTGAATTGAATCCCGACGTACCGGGATTGAGGATGGAAGGTGTTTGTTGCGATTGTGACAGCGTGAGCGATGTTATATCTGCCGCGGGAATATTTATTGCAAATACCAGGATCAGGAAAAACACGCTCAATGTTTTCAAATGCTTATTCATGAGTCATACCCTATTTTATCAATGCAATATTCTCAGCAGGCTTCAATTATCCTCGTGAATAATTGAAAACCCTGTATTGCATGGATTTGAGCCGACTCCTGAAAAACTTCACAGCACCCCGAGTTCACTTGCCGTTATTTGTCTTTTTCGCCTCCTTTAATTTCATTTGAAATCCTGACTACTATAAAATAATAAAAAGAATGGTGTAAATTTCAATGGGAAAGGGAGCCCGATAAGCGGAATAAAACTCTAACCTGGTTCAGAGGAGTTAATTTTTGTCTCAGGTTTCATCTTTTTCTCTTTTAAGATATACTGTAAAAGTGGCGCCCATACCCTCTTGGCTTTTTACTTCTATCTTTCCACCGTAGTTTTCTATTGTCTTTTTACACATCCATAATCCGAGTCCAGTGCCGACAGGTGCACTATTGTCAGTAACGGATGGTTTCGTACTGAAAAACGGATCAAAAATCCTTTGGATATCTTTGTCACTTATTCCTTCCCCGTTATCCGAAATGGAAAAACACGCAAATTCTCCATCTTCAAAGGAGCTTATTTTCATTCTGGGATCTTTTACATTGTGTAATGCATCAATCGAATTACGTAAAAGATTCTCAAAAACATTGGCCAGTTCACCCTGAACAACTTTTACGATCAGTGTAGTATCAGTAATATTAATCTTTCTTTTAATCCTATTCTTAAAGTTTGGGTCGGCCAGCAGAAATATTATTTCTGTTTTAATAAAGGCATTGAGATCGACCTTTTTCAGATTTTTACCCTGATCATTACGACTTTTCACCATCAGCGAACGAATGGTATTTGTCATGCTCTTATTCGCTTCGCTGATCAAACTGACATTTTTCTTTATATATTCAGATAAAGATCTATACGCTGTCAATTCTTCATCTTCCGACAGGTATTTTTTATTGGCAATCTTGTCTATAGTGATATTAAGCAGTTCAGCACTTCCATTGCTTGTTCCCAATGGCCCCCGCAGGTTGTGAACTATTCCCTGTACCATCTGGCCAAAAGCCGCCTGTCTTTCAGCAAAAATCAATTCACTTTTTAATTCCTCAAGTGTCATTTCCAGTTTTTTCGCATAACCCCGGGTCATCTCACTTGCTTTTTCAAGGTCCTGGGTTCTCTGTTGAACAATATTCTCCAGTACCCTTTTCTGACGTCCAATCTGTCTTAACCTTAACATCACAACGAAATATATTATTCCTATAAATAACAACAGGTAGATGAAATACGACCACCAGGCACGGAAAAACGGTGGATTTATCCTGAAATTATAGGAGGCTGTTTCACCAATATTTCCATCAATGTCTTTACCCCGAACCTCAAAGGTATAGTTACCCTCGAACAGGCTGTTAAAATCTTTGTAGGCTTCTTTCGTCCAGTCCGACCATGAATCATTATGACCTGTCAAACGAAATTGATATTCATTACTTCCGATTACCGAGTAGCTTGGAAGAGCATATTCAAACCTCAGCGAATTCTTCGAGTACGGAAATACAGGCGAGGTATCTCTTAAATATGCCACTTGTGATTCTTCATCGGTTTCGCCCGGGAGAATTACCCCGCGTATTATTGTTTCCAGGTTATTATCATCGCTTCCTGTTCTACTTTCGCAATACTTTATCATGCGGCCATCTTCACCCCCAGCCCAGATTGTCTTGCCATCATCATCAGAATAAAAATTGTAGTAGATCCGTTCCTGTGCTCGCTGCAGTTGATATGAAAATCTTTTGTTGCCTTCGTCCATTTGTTCCACCATAACTGCCAGGTAGTTATTACCCAGGTACCATAATCGATTCTGCTCATCAACTGAAGGATTAGCAATTCCGACACCTTTTTCGAAAATTTTCCTGTTAAGTGCAGCATCTTCAATAAACCGATCCTCTTCTTCATTATAGTAGAACATTCCCTCATCAATAGTGGCTATATAAATTCGATTATTCCAGATAACCGGTTCACGCTGGCTGTTGCCGGGTAAACCTCTTGTGGAATCAAAAACTGTTATACTGGTAGACAAAATACGCGTATCAGGTATTGTCATTGATTCAATTGAATATCCCTGCGTGGTCCAACTCGTGAGCCAATAGCGGTTTTTATCATCACTGACAATTCTGCGTATTGATTTTGAGTCCCCTGTTACCTGCCCTTCATATTTCCAGTTACCAGATATTCGTTTAAATGAGTGGACACCCTCTCCATTTGTTCCCACCAGGAGTCTTTCTTTATCTGAAGTGAGGGTAGTATAGTAGATATGTTTATCGAGAATTTTGCGGGGCATGTCTTTGAAGTCCTGCAACACAAATAAACCCTCTTCAGCGGCAATAAACAGGAAATCCCCCGTTGAATAAACATGGCTGCAAAGACCTTCGATGCCATTAATTCTTTCAAAACTGCCCGGTTTAATTTTATCCCCTGAACCATTCAAATAGAACACACCTTCTGATGTAGATGTGCATATAACATTTCTATGTCTAGTTAGTGAATGAATGCTACCATCTATACCCAGGTTAGAGTCGAAATATTGAAGAGGGGAAGAAATATCAACTCGTGAAATTCCATAGTTCGTTGGTATCCATAACCCACCCTGGCTATCCTGAAAACATGACATTTGTACCTGTTGATCCTCGAGGCCATCAGTAACATCAATTTTTCGGAGAATTTCACCATTCTGATTGAACAGGTATACGCCTTTTGAGTGGGTTGATAACGCATAGTTACCATTTTTCAGGCGAATACACCCTGTGACTTTAGTAGACTGATATAAATATTCATCATCCAGATGGAACCTTGTAAATCCTGATGAATGGGACATAAAAATCCCATTCTTCCGGGTTACCGTGAGGAATGAATCGTCTCTAATGGGGACAACCGCAACGATTTTTTCTGAAGCTAAGAATTGACTGGATTCAATTGTCTGAAACCTGTTGTCCACCAATTCCCCTAGTCCAATTCCATCAAAATGAACAATGATTCGACCATTTATCTCACCCATAAACGTCAGGGGATTATCTTCATGAATCGGCCAGAAATCAAGGTCTGTATTTTCGGTATTATCTGTTATTTCGATTTCAGGTTTATCCGGGTTTTCCTGCCAGCGGAATACATATTTACTGCTGCCAAAATAGATCCCGTCATCTACAGCAACAGTAAATTTGAATGATCCCGGATCTGTCAATGTGTCCGGCCATGAAGCCAGGAGGGATTTAAACGTTGGTGACGCACTTGAATCTTTATCAAAGAAACCAAAATTGCCATTACATCCACTAAAAACTCTGCCACTCTCAGACACAGCCAACGATAAATAATTAGCATTTCTAAAACGAGATATTTTTCTCCAGCGTACGCCATCATATTCGAGAACACCAAGGATGTTTACAACATAGATCAGGCCGTCTTTTCCCTGGACTATCTCGCCGTTTGTGTGATGACCGGCATATTCCTCAGGCAGGAAATTGTGAAGAAAGAATTTTCCCTGTTCAACGGAGTTTACACCAAAACCATACGTGAAGAGTAGTAGAGTAAATAGAATAGAAACAAATAAGCGCATATTAAGCTTAAGTAAATGATCAGCCGGGATCTTATAATCAACCATTTCTTTATCAAGCACATCTAACATTAAAAAGATTTTTAACCTATGGTTTTACCCTCCATTCGTTAAAACTGTCGTCTCCAATTACTGCATATAGTGTTTTTGAATCACTGTCTATTGTAGCTATAACCTCCACCAGGACTACAATCTCGTTGTCATATGTAAAGCCAGCATCTATTCCATCCTCCAACGCGGATGCATTAAATCCTGTTTTTTGCGCTCCCAGGTTAATGGCTAATCCCCAGGTTGGTGTATCAAGAGATCCACCCGTCGCGAATCTGATAGTAATCGCGTTCCCTTTGCCCTTTCCAAAAATATTATCGCTGGCATCTTTTGAATCGTACCATGACTGGGCGTTTGATTCACCTCCTATAACAGCTTGACCCGATGAATCTTTTGCAATCAAATACTCTACGCTTGTTGGCATGACAATTCTCCTTTTTAGGTGTTTAACATAATAGATATCCAATATTGCAACGTCAAAGAAATTTAATCTAGTCTAGCGTCTTATCAAACTTTGAACAGGAATAATCTTATTTAATAAGTTTTACTACTCCCGGAGAATATTTCACTTTTTTCGTGAATCATTCCCGATAATACCTGGAGGGATAACTAGAAAGTAGAAAAAATTCTCTGGTAAAAGTTCTATATAATCTATTAAATACGGAGCAAATAAAAAACGCCCGGGAGGTTGTCCCCGGCGCTTTTCAGCAGCTTTTTCCCAGAGATTATTTTGGAATAACCTCTTCATGATTATCTATACTGTATAATCCTGCACCTGGATTACCAGCTACAATATCATTGTGAATAATGATTGATCCGTCGACTATCCTTAGAACATCCCAGAAGAGGTATCCCTCTTCACCCGCCTCTGGTTGCGGTACAACTAATTCATAGAGCTGTCCAGTTTCATTATATACACGAACGGTTGCTCCACTACCAGCCAGTTCAGGTATTTCAGAATAATTGTAAACAAAATAAACATATGTTCCATCAAACACATCATATATCGTTACCGTTTCCGGCCCGGATCCCTCCGTTACATTTGTGTCAAGAGTAGCATAGGGCGGTGTTTCCTCGTCGCCTCTGAAATTCCAGTAAACATGGTAAGTTGATTCTTCAATCTCAGGAGTATACAGGTGGCAATCCAGGTCTTGCGGATTTTCACCCCAACTAAGTACTAAACGAAATTCTTCACCGTGAACGGGCCAGAGGAAAAAATTGTATACACAGGGATCTGTTTCTTGGGCCACATCTATATGCGACTGTGTTTCGAAACCATCATTGGAAGCAATAACTGTGTACTCACCAGGTTCTATATCCGGGAATGAATAAATTCCATATTCATCCGTTGAAACTGATGCAAGCTCACCGTCGTTATCCTCAAGGGTAACCATTGCGCCCCCGATTGGAGGTGACAGCATACCTGACTCCGCCACCATTCCATAAAAGCCGGGACCTTTTGCCATCAGCCAGTGCATCATATAATCCTCATTCAACTCATCCTCAAATAATCCAATCATATTTATCAGGTGGTTATTGTACGATACTACTTCCATCTCCGGTGTTTCCATAGTAGAATCTGATTCTAGGGAATCGCTTTCAACCGACATATACTCAACATCATCTACTGTTCTCCAGCGAATAATTCCAGTATCGTCAACGTCAAGGTCTATATAGGTGGTATAACGGCAGACACCATCTTCCATCCTCATGTTAACACTCATTCCGATAATTGATGCGTCAAAAGTGGAATTAGTCAGAACATCAATTAAACCAAACAGGTGCCATGTTCCCATCAGAACAGCCGGTGGATTTTTATATCCATCACCTGGCCCGGCACCATCGTCACTATCTTCACTGCAGTTGACCATTAATCCCAGTGCAACCGGTAAAACCAGCACCAGGATAAATAAACGCCATATAAGAATCTTTTTCATTTTAAGATCCCTGTTTTTGTGTTTTTTAGTACAAAGAATGATTAATGAATTTATCATTACGGAATATTAACCTAATCAACTGCCGGATCAATCGTTAACCAGGAATAATACTATTTTTCTGTTTAATTTCTCCTGGAGAATAATTTTTTATATTACTGAATAATAACGCTTAACATTTCGAACAATCTTAGGTGTTTATTGCCTTGCTTTAGATAACAGGAATCTATATATCTTGTATCTGGCACAAAAAAAATCGCCAGGGATAAATTCCCTGGCGAAATATTTCCGTTACGAATCAGTCAATGTTATTTAAGCCTTTTTGCAGTCTGTTCATCGATATTCAAGTATTCAGGACCTGGCTCCAGTTCAACAATATCATTTGTGAGAATGATGGATTCGTTGACAATCTGGAGTACATCCCAGTATTCGTATCCTTCTTCTCCAGCTTGTGGTTGTGGGGCTGTCAGTTCATAAATCTGTCCCGTTTCGTCATATACCCTTACTATCGCACCGCAACCAGCCAGGTCGCCAACGCCACTCCATTTGTGGATGTAATAATGATATGTACCAGTGAATACATCATATAATGTTATCGTTTCCGGCCCAAAACCGTCGGTATCATCAGTATCCAGTGTGGCATATGGTGGATATTCCTGGATACCAGAATTCCCGAAATATACATGGTAGAAAGATCCTTCAATCTCCGGGGTTTTTAAATGGCTGTCCAGGTCACGAGGTTCTGCACCCCAGCTAAGTACAAAGCGCAACTCACTACCCAGCAGCTCCGGTGACATGGTGAAGTTCAATACCACGGTTTCACCTTCGGGAACAATTATTTCATTCGTCTGTGGATAATATCCTTCAAGCGTAACTGACACCACATTGTATCCCGCATCAATATCCGTGAGTGTGTATTCACCGAAAGAGTCTGTGTAGACGGAAAGACCACCAACCTGCACAAGCACATTTTCCAGTCCGTAACCGGTTTGTGAGTCTGTTACCATGCCTTCGATTGTTCCCGTACCCGTTGTACCTTGCGTTAATACAAAATCAGCCTGTGTTGAAGTCTCTGCAATTACATCTACTGTCGTCACATATGTTTGATAGCCCATTGCAGATACGACAAACTGCCTGTTTCCTGAATTAACCAAGAATGAGTACTCTCCATTATTGTCAGTTTGTGTGTTCTGACCGGTTTCACTATAGATGAGTGCTCCGGCTACAGGTAGTGCCGTGTCATAATCTGTTACTGTGCCATAAACAGTCCCGATTGGATCTCCTCCACCTCCATCATCAACTGGTGTAAGGAAGAAATTATACATTGTCGGATCTGTTTCGCTGGACACCAGCAATTGCGATTGTTGCTCATAGTCATCATCTGAGGTCAGAACAGTATACTCACCGGGTTCGATATCGGGGAAAGAATAAACACCATACTCATCTGTGTTCACCGAAGCAAACTCTTGGTCACTGTCCTCAAGAATGATCAGCGCGTC
The DNA here is from genome assembly GCA_028278125.1 of bacterium. The sequence goes on from JANQEY010000104.1 coordinate 42,109, forward strand.
CTCGATTGGCGGTGTCAAGATACCGGACTCTGCAACCATTCCATATATTCCAGGACCTTTCGCCATCAGCCAATGCATGAGAACTCCATCATCAAGTTCTTCTTCAAACTCACCTATCATGTTAAAGAGGTGGCTATCGTACGACACAACCTCCAGCAACAGGATTTCCATGGTGGTATCAGTTGCAACTGAATCGCTTTCAATCTCCATGTACTCTATATCATTTTGTGTTCTCCAGCGAATGGTGCCGGTATCATCGACCTCAAGGTTGACATAGGAGGTATAACGGCAAACATCCCCTTCCATTTCCAGGTGGACACTCATCCCGCTACCTACTGCGTCAAATGCAGATTGAGATTGAACATCAATTAGTCCAAACAGGTGCCAGGTTCCCATTATGATTGCAGGAGGAGTAGAATAACTACCTCCACCATCAACGGGTGTGAGGAAGAAATTGTACATCGTCGGATCGGTTTCATCCGCCATTATAAATGTAGCTTGCGGTTCGTGATTTGCTGAGGAGACATCCACTGTATACATGACCGGATCGGTATCCGTGAATGAATAAACACCATATTCATCTGTTATCACCGACGCGACTTCTACGTCATTATTCTCAAGGGTAACCGTGGCGTTCTCTACTGGAGGAGACAATATGCCGGACTCGGCTACCATCCCGTATATCCCGGGACCTTTCGCCATCAGCCAGTGCATCATAAGTTCCTCATCCAGCTCTCCTTCGAATAAACCGACCATATTGATTAAGTTGTTGTCGTAATCAACAACCTCCATCTCGAGGAATTCCAGGGTTGTATCAGACTCAACCGAATCACTTTCGATTTCCATGTATTCAACGTTGTCCTCGGTTCTCCAGCGGATGATCCCGGTATCCTCCACGTCCAGATTCACGTAGCTGGTATAACGGCAGGTATCCTCTTCCATCCGCAAATTAATACTGATGCCGATTATAGTGGCGTCGGATGCATTTCCAGTTTGTACATCGATCAAACCAAACAGTTGCCATGTTCCCATCAGTTCATCCGGCACATCTGTATATCCATCCGAACCCGGGCCTGAACCAGCACTACCTTCTTCAGTGCAGTTTACCATTACTCCCAATGCAACCGGCAAGACCAGTACCAGGATAATTAAACGCCAATTAAGATCTTTTTTCATTTTACATCCCTGTTTTTATGTTTTCAGATATAAGCAATGATTTATTGCTCGTTTTTATCGTCAGCTTTGCCATACCTGTTTTCTACATCTGCATCTTTTTTATCTTCATTCTTCACCGGATTTTTCCTCACCAGCAGCCATATTCCAAGTGCGATCAGGACTACAGGCCACCAGTTGAATACATGCCACAGACCGTGCCAGTCGATGATCCTGTTTTCAGCCAGCAGAAAAAGGGTGCCCAGCACAGTGAGTATTCCGCCTGGGATCAATAACCCGGTGCCTTTGTGAGTCTGGGCAAGGTAGGCAAAAATGAATGCAAGGCCCACCGATAACATGTACAGCGGCCAACCGTCAGCAAATCCCCAGTAGAACAGGTGCGACTGCTGGATCAAAAAGGAAAAGCCGAGGAGAATCAACAGGGAGCTGGGAAAAACCGAGTCTCGCCTTCTTCCTGTTCCGGCTCCGGCAAAGATGGCAATTCCTATCACAATTAGAATCAAGGGCCATGAGAAGCGAAAGATTCCGATCTCATCGAGGATAAAAAGTGTGCCGATACAGATTAAGACGACACCAAGGAACCACGGCCTTTGGGGAAAATTTTTCGGCATTTTAATCCTCCTCCGGCATAATAAAAGTCATTATCAGGTAGGCGATAACAAAAAAACCAATACTGAACAGTGCAGCCAGTGTCCAGAGTAAACGAAGCAGTACGGCGTCTACCTGGAAATGGTTGGCAAGTCCTCCACAGACACCAAAAATCACCCGGTCTGTCCGGCTTCTTTTTAGACGTGTGTCGGAGCTGGCTTTCTGATTTTCAGTGTATTCGTAATCAACTGTTGGACCGGGAGCATATGTTCCGCTGGTATCGGATGTTGTTTCTGTTTCCTGACCTCTCGAAACTTCTCCCGCGTTCATTTGCTCAGAGGTTGAAATAATCTTCGGCCTGAGCAACACCGCTATTCCGAGCGCAATTAACCCGATTGGCCATATCCATTCCCATGGAAAATAAGGTATATACTGGAGTTGGACTCCCAGCAGTATTATTGCCAGGACTATAATAACCGCTCCAAGTATTCTCGATCCTCCAGCTGACCTTCCCTTCGACTCGTATTGTGTCTGGTATCCTTCCGGGCTGACGGGGATCAATATCCAGGCAATCAGGTACGCCAGTATACCTGTTCCACCGATCAGGATCGTCGCCAGCCATATAACCCGGATTATTACCGGATCAACATTCAGGTAATCGCCCAGTCCACCGCAAACTCCACCGATCACACGGTCTGAATTCGCCCGGAAAAGACGTTTAAAGGAAGCTTCGTAAGTAGTCATTTACTACTCCATGTTACCACCGATGGGCTCCTGAGGAATTATCAGCCAACAGACTAGGTAAGCGAAAATTCCACCCCCGCCTGCAAACGCGAAGATTACCCAGAGAATACGAATAACCACTGGATCTACCTCGAAATAATTACCCATACCCTCGCAGACTCCTGCGATTATCGCATTATCCCTGCTGCGCCAGATTCTTTTTCCTTCAAACATATTTTCCTCTTAACCTATTGTTCCAGACAATTTCGAATTTACATCCGGTTATCATTAAAAGTAATAGCGGCTGATATTCCGTTTACTTTTTTATTCCTGTTCTTTTTTAAGTTTGTCGAACCACTTTTCCAACCCTTTTCTGATACTCCGGGCAACAATGCGCTGGAATTTTTCATTTTTTGCCAGGATTTCCTCTTCCGGATGGGTCAGAAAAGCGTTTTCAACCAGGATTGAAGGGCATTCGGTAAGACGTGGGATTGCCAGGTCCTGGTAGCGAAGACCATCTCCCTTCCAACCGATTCCAGTTTTAATTTCTTCATAGATGGATAAAGCGAGATTAAACGAGTGCGAATGGTAATAATGTACGCTGGTTCCGTGATGCCGATTTGGATTTTGTCCCTGTGGCAACGCGTTATAGTGAAGGCTCAGCACAACATCCGCCTTGACTTCACTTGCCATTTTTACCCTGTCATATAAGCCCAGGTAAACATCTTCGGTGCGTGTCATAATTATTTCGGCACCGGTTTTTTCAAGTTCCTTTTTCAGTGCAAATGCCAGGGGGAGGGTAACCTGTTTTTCAGTTGATCCTGCCGGGCCAAGAGCTCCCACATTACTTCCACCATGACCCGCGTCGACAATTATTCTGTAGTCAGAAAGGTTTTTACCTCGTGACTGGGGAGCCTGGTAAATTTCCCAGACCATATCTCCATCACTGTCATACCGGACATCCCAGCCCCATAACCAGCTTGAATTAATATGAGCCGATAATTTATAAGTAGTCGGATCAACCTGACTCCACCTTATTTCATTTACAACTTTGCTGCCTGATGGTTGAAGAATTACATCTGTCCAACTTGTTGCTCCATATAGTGTTAACTCAAGTAGATCTTCTGAGGCTCTTTCAACCCGGAACGGAACCTTGTCTCCGTTCAGGGGAATATTGATCCTGGTAGTTCTGCCATTAACTGAACTGTTTATATAGTAGATCAAAGAGTTTTCAGGAGGCCCTGCCGTAGTATCAACCTCCACAAACTCATCTTCAATCCAGCCAACTTCACCGGCACCGAGGGGAACCCGGTAGAATTTCCGGCCGGTATCCTTGTACCCATCACACCAGAGTACTGTCCCCTTCAGGGGGAAAATATCGTATGTCCCAGGCCATCCACACCTGATTTTGGGGGAGATATTACCTTTGACAACAAGTCTTGCAGAGAATGGAACCGTTTTGAATGTAGAAAAATCCCTGTATTCCGGTGGGAACAGAAACCAGACATCACGCTGGTAATCAAAGTTAATGCTGTCAGGATTTGCCGGGAGAATTCCAGGGGGCGATTCGAGATATTGAATTGTAACAGCCGCCATCCGTCGTTCTCCATAGGGAGATCCTTCCCATAGCTTATAAACCTGCCCCAGTCCAGCCCAGGCAAGCCAGCCACCACTGTTATGAATTTTTACTTCTTCACCATTTACAAGGAGATAGCCGTTTGGATTGATAACATTTCCAAATAGAAATACACTGTCAAGATTTGCTATGGTTACCACAGAATCCGCGATTTCTGCCTTCGGATAAATCAGCTTTAAGGGTACACGATTCGAATCCTGGATTTGAGTTGGTTCTGACGGTTTATAATTTTTCAAGAAAGCTGTGTTACCGGCACAACCGGCAAAGAAGACATAAACTAACAGGGCAGACAAGAGGATTAGATTTTTCAAGCTGTAAAACTCCGTTCGTAGATCAATCGTATACCTTCGAGGACGAGATCGGGCTCAACGGCGGTCACTTCCGGGAGGTATTTAACAATGCGTGGAGCCAGACCACCTGTAGCGATAACTTTCGTGTCAGGATTTTGAAGTTCCTTCTTGATTTCAGCGATTAATCCCCTGAGTCCCTCGACTGTCCCTCTTAGCAGTCCCACACGGATACTCTGTTCGGTGGTTTTCCCTATCACATTTTCCGGCATTGTCAGGTGAACCTTCGGCAGCATTGCTGCAGCCTGGTGAAGAGCTTCGACACTTGTTTCCGGACCCGGCATTATCACACCACCAAGGTAGGCGCCTTCGTCATCTATCACGTCGATGGTTGCTGCTGTTCCAAAGTCGATAATCAACAGGGGGCCGCCATATTTTTCAAATCCTGCAACAGAATCACAGACCCTGTCAGCTCCGACTGCACGTGGATTACGATATTTATTAACAAATCCCTGCACCTCACCATGGATAAAAAACGGATCGCACTTGAGATAGTTTTTTGCCATTTCGCCATAGACCATTCCAATCCTTGGCGCGACACTGGCAATGGCCACAGCGTTTATTTCGGAAGGTTCAACTCCTCCATCACGGCAAAGCATACTCACTAGCACGCCGGCTTCGTCCGGTGTTCTTCCCGCAGCACTGGAGAGACGCCTGCGAATTTTCAAATCGCCATTTTGAAATATCCCCAGGACTACATTTGTATTTCCTATGTCCAGTGCCAGCAGTCTTTTTTCTTTATCCATGTTCAATAATACCTTCGCTGGAATTTATCTCAATCTCTTTCCCCGAATCATTCAATACACGTAAAGCCCCTGTTTTTGCCAATCCACGAACAACTCCTTCCACTTCCCCTGAATGAGTTATTACTGTAATCTTTTTTCCCATTGCACCCGATGCGGTCATCCAGGTATCACATATTTTGTCGGGATCATTTTGCCAGTCCTCAATTTTTTCAGCAAGTTTAACCAGGAATGTGGTCAATAATCCAGCACGGGTCCAGGGAATATCTGATTCCTCTGACAGTGAGGTTACCGGGTTATCAATCTGCCGTTGTTTTTCATCGTCCAGCGGACTGATGTTAACTCCAATTCCTACAACAATCACCCATCCCTTTTCGCTTTCAGTCGATTCACATAAAATACCGGCAAGTTTACCATTTTCCGTGAGCAGGTCATTCGGCCACTTCAGACGTGGCTTGACTATTCCACCCTTGGAACTTGCTTCGGATTCTATAGCTTCCTTGATTGCTATTCCCACAACGAGGGGCATTAGTGTAATCGGAGAACTTTCGTCTTCCAGTCGCAGAAGGACAGAAACGTATAATCCACCGCTGGGGCTGATCCATCTTCGACTGTGACGCCCTTTCCCCGAAGTTTGAAAATCCGCCCCTAAGACAGTCCAGCCGTGAATACCGTAATGCGCAAGTTCAAAGAGATCCTCATTTGTGGAGCCTGTTTCCTCCTTCCAGATAATCTCAATTCCGGGAATACGATATCTCAAAACTGCTTTTAATCGGGATGTGTCTATTATATCCATGACGCGTTCAAAATAAGGAATGATGTTCGTTTACGGCAATCAATACACTTGATTTGTTTAAATAATAACAGTCACCAATTAGACCAGTATGAAAAGCCGGTTTTCAGTCAAGATTGTTTATTTCTTCCTCTAACTGGGTTACCAGGCTATCAAGCTGTGCGATCACCGCTTGAACAGTTTCCGCTTGTTCCAGATCAACCCCGGCTTTTTTCAACTGTACCATCGGGTGATCGTTACCACCGGATTTTAATAGATCAAGGTAACGGCTTATCGTTTTTTCTTTCTCGCTCTTATTGCCGTTTTTTATCGACTTGATCAGCCTGGCGGAAGAAGCAAAACATGTGGCGTACTGGTAAACATAGTAAGGTGCGCGATAAAAATGAGGAATACGAGCCCAGGTAATCCTGTATAATTCATCCAGGTTTAAAACATCTCCGTAATAATGTTTCAATATTTCGATGTAGACATTGTTGAGGACATCTGAAGTAACCGGATGACCGTCTTCCACAAGCTTGTGAACCTGCCGTTCATAATCGGCAAACATCACCTGCGTAAAAAACGTCCCCACGATCCCGTCAATTGCATGCTGTAATAGAACTATGCGCTCAGTAGTATCTTCACTGTTCTTGAGCATGTAATCCAGGAGCAGCGCTTCGTTTAATGTTGAGGCGACTTCCGCGACAAATATAGTGTATTCTGATGTTGCAAATGGCTGGTTTTCGTGAGACAGAACAGTATGCATCGTATGCCCCATCTCGTGCGCCAGGGTGAAGACCTCGTTAAGCGTATCGTTATAATTCAACAGCATAAATGGATGGACACCATAGACGCCAGCAGAATATGCACCGGAACGTTTCCCCTCAGATTCATAAACATCTATCCAGCCGCCAGCGAATCCCTCACGCATTTTATCCTGGTACTCTTTACCGAGCGGGCCAACCGATTCAACTATCTTTTCCAGGACATCGTCATAGGGGTATTTTTTATCGAAATCGACGATGGGAAAACCACCGTCATAAAGATGATAATCATCTATCTCGAGGACTTTCTGACGGAGAATATGATAACGCTGCAAGGTTTTATTTCCTGCTCTCGCAGTCGACACCAGGTTTTCGAAGACACTTACAGGGATGTTGTTACCGTCAAGAGCAGCATTGAGGGTTGTTTCAAATTTACGTGCCTGGGTCTTGAACCAGTCACGCTGGCATACACCATTATAAAGGGACGCGTAAGTATTGATGTTTTTATCGTAAACATCGTACATCGCTTCGAAAGCAGCGGCTCGGTCTTCCTGGTTGCGATTGGTCTGCAGGATAGCCATATATTGGGCATGGGTGACCGTTACCTCTTCACCTGTTGAAAGGGTGATGGTGTTAAACTTTGCATCCGCTGTTGTCAGGGCTTCATATGTATCACCGGGAACACCGTTAAACCTGCTCGAATATGACAACAACCTCTCGCCATCCTCGTCGAGGACATGCTCCTGTTGACGGAACAGCTCCTCTATCGGAAATCTGTATACAGCAAGGTCTTTGTTTTGTTCAATCCAATCACGGATGTTATCAATCGGGATAGTCAGGATCTCAGGGTTTAACCAGGCTGTGGCACTGGCAAACCGGGCAAAGAGAATTTCCACCTGTTGCAGTTTTGCGAGGATATCATTGTCTCTCTGGTCCAGGTCATACATGAGCTGGGGATAACGGTAAATCTTGTAGCTGATTTTCCCCATCTCATCACTCATCGTGTATGCTTTCAGGAGCTGATCTGCACCGGAAGATAATGTTCCCCGAAGCTTGACGAATTCTTCCATCAAACCTTCTAGTTGTTTATAATCCGTCTGCCATTTACCCCAATCGGGGTAAATATCACCTAGTTGCCACTTGTACTGTTCAGCAATATTCTCACGGTTGCGAAGCGTAGAGTTACCTGTGCCTGTATTTTCCTTAAAATAGAGTTTCATCAATTTCCTCGTTTCCAGAGTAAATAATTATCAAAGCAGCGAAATATAAACCGTAATTGAACAGATATGGTAGAGTTATTTTTTTAAGAACGGTCTGCTTTCTCTCACTCCTTTTTGATTTTATTAAGTTTGCTCCTGGGAACCGGTAACCCTTGACGCGAGAGTTTGAATTTACGAGATTGTTATTACTTACGGTTAGCTGGTTAACGACAGGCTTTGCGCATGTCAAAAAAACAGGTTGCTGCACGGTGTATTGTATTCAGTATTTTCCTGTTCTGCCTGGTCGGATTTTCATATTCTGCTGAAAGTCTGACAGGTCTGCAGGGAAACACAGCAACTCTCACTCCCTCCAGAACCACCCTTACTGATCTTCTTTTCGATGGAAATTTTGTGGAAATCAGGCGCCTCCTGGATTCTGGAAAGCTTAAGGGTAAACCGGAAATTTACCTTGCGCGGGCAATAATAACAGATGACGGCAACGAGGCTTTTGACCT
>JANQEY010000140.1 GCA_028278125.1 bacterium
AGTTTCATCCAGCACGCACAGAGCTAACTTTTTGCCATCCAAATACTACCAACTTTACTCCCGGTTCCGAGCAGAATAACCACAGGATTCGTATATTCAATCCTTATGAGCGACTATCCTGACCTTGAACGGCATCGGTTCGAACTGGACAAATGTGTTACTTGTGCCATTTGCCATTCCGTCTGTCCGTCATATCTACTTTCCAAAAGAGAGCTACTCTCACCGAGGGGCAGAATTATCCTTCTGAGAAGGATTCTCGAAGGCGATATTTCCGCTCATGAGGTGAGTCCCGATTCATTTGATTTCTGCACCTTATGCTACGCCTGCCAGACTGCCTGTCCGGCAGGAGTGAGAACAGACCTGCTGTTTATCGCCGCACGAAAAATCATTACCGATTACAACGGTATCAGCAAGGTAAAAAAACGAATTTTTGAGAGCCTCGAAAACAGGAAAAAAGTGAATACTCTTGTATCACTGGGTTCCTTAACACAGAAAACAATTGGCAATAAAGCTGTTGAAAGCCTTGCAGGTGGCATGACTGTTCCCAAACTGAGAAGCAAACCGTTCCTTAATGAACTACCGGAATTGATCGAACCGGCGGGTACAAAAAAAGCACGGGTGGCGTTATTCCTGGGATGTGTTTCGAACTATGTCAACGAGAATGCAGCCAAAGCAAGTATTGAAGTAATGCGCCAACTCGGTGCTGAGATTGTAATTCCACGAAACCAGTTGTGCTGTGGTGCTCCAGCATTTAACAATGGTGATTTTGAAACAGCGAGGAAACTGGCAAAGGCAAACCTGGCAATTATAAAAGAGACGCGAGCAGATTATATAGTATCACCTGACGCGACCTGCGGTGGTGCTTTCAGGCAGGAAATACCTGAACTGCTGGCAGAAGATGAGCAATTTGACATGGCTGTCTATTTCGCTGACAGGACACTTGACTGGAGCAGTTTTGTCCTGGATGTTCTCGATCCATCATTTCCGTCAACAACCGATCATCACCTTGATGTAACCATCCATGATTCTTGCCATATAACCCACACCCAGCATACCCAGGGCAATCTCCGGGAACTGCTGGAACGAGTTCCTGGTGTTAATGTTGTAGAGATGGAGGAAAGTACCATCTGTTGCGGATTTGGAGGATCATTTGCCTCTGTTTATCCTGACGAATCCAATACCTGGACAACAAGGAAGGTTGAACATGTTCAGAAAACAGGCGCATCATACGTTATCGCCTCCAGTCCAGGATGTATCCAGCAGATGGAACGTGGCTTTACCAACAAACATGTCGGCAATGTAAAAGTATTGCATCCTGCCGAGTTGATCACGATGCGCTGCGGATGGATGTATCGCTGATCACTTGACTTTTCCTCAATTTTGCGGTTTTTTGTAAGAAATTAAAAATGACCGGTTACCTGGAGTAAGTAATGGACATGACAGATATGTTTCTCACGGACGAGCAGAAAATGGTTCGTGAGATGGTTCGTGATTTTTCCGAGAACGAGTTAAAACCGATTGCAGCAGAAATTGACCAGAACGAACGTTTCCCCGAGGAAACAATCCCGAAGATGGCGGAACTTGGACTTCTTGGTGTCACCATACCCGAGGAATACGGTGGCAGTGGTATGGATACTGTATGTTACGCTATAGCCGTGGAAGAGATCAGCCGTGTCTGTGCCTCGACGGGAATCACCCTTGCAGCTCATATATCACTGGGTACTCAACCATTTGTCCTCTTCGGATCGGAAGAACAAAAACATAAATACTGCCCTCCCCTCTGTTCCGGTGAATATATCGGTGCTTTAGGACTGACCGAACCCAACGCCGGATCAGACGCCGGTGGCACCGAAACAACCGCCGTCCTCGACGGTGACGAATGGGTATTAAACGGCTCAAAAATATATATCACCAACGGTACGTATGCTGGAACGGTTGTAGCTACAGCGGTTACGGATAAAACCAAGGGCTCAAAAGGGATCAGCAGCTTTATCGTTCCGACGGGCACAGAAGGTTTCAGTGTTGGTAAGAAGGAACGGAAACTCGGTATCCGTGGTTCCGACACGGTAATGCTTCACTTCACCGACTGCCGTATCCCTAAAGAAAACATGCTGGGAAAAGAAGGTGAAGGATTTAAACAGTTCCTGATCATCCTCGACGGTGGCCGGATTTCCATCGGCGCCATGGCGCTTGGTATCGCGCAGGGAGCGTTTGAGGAAGCCGTCCGTTACAGCCAGGAACGTTTCCAGTTTAATAAACCAATCGCCGCCTTCCAGGCAATCCAGTTTAAACTTGCCGACATGGCGACTGAGATCGAAGCAGCGCGTCACCTTGTTTACCACGCGTCAAAACTCAAGGACGCCGATAAGGATTATATCAAGCAATCGTCTATGGCCAAACTATACGCCAGTGAAGTAGCGACTCGTGTCTGCAACCAGGCTATCCAGGTTCACGGTGGCTACGGATACTGTAAGGATTACCCGGTGGAGCGGATGTTCCGTGACGCCAAGATCACCGAGATTGGCGAAGGCACCAGCGAAATCCAGAGGATTGTCATAGCGAGGACACTACTCAACTCGAAATAAGTTTTACTAATCAAAATATCTATTAGTGGGTGGCCCTGTCAGCTTTGATGACAGGGTCTACTCTTTCATAATACACGCCTACCCTCTAATAGTTATCCCCGACAGGGTGGCCCGACTTGACTCGCAAGTCGGGTTTCTCTTTTTTTCCCGGGATTCACTGATCCCGGGCTACGTGATTACCCGGTGGAGCAGATGTTTTGTGATACCAAGATCACCGAGATCGGTGAAAGTACCAGCGGAAGCCTGAGGATTGTTATAGCGAGGACGTTACTCAGCTCGAAATAGTTTTAAATACCTGAAATCAGTTAGAAATTTTAATATACGGGTTCCAATCAATTGGAACCCTTTTTTATTACATAACGCCAATGAGTTGATTTGATAGATCTATGTTAAGTAGCTTAGCAATAGAAACTTCTACTAATCATTAACGATTGCTAGTTAGGGGGAAAAATGCCGCCAAATCATTACAAACCACTACCTTTACTTAGTGATATTCCAGCAGGCGAAGGTATACGTAAAGATGAATTAGGTTTCGAACATACAGCGATAGTATTAGCTGATGCTGCTGTCGAAACTAACGAACCTCTGACAATCGGCATTTTTGGTGAATGGGGAACAGGTAAAACCAGCACTATGCGACTAATTGAAGAGAAGGTGCATGAAAAACCGAATGCCGTAGCGGTATGGTTCAACGCCTGGCAATATGAAAAAGAAGATCACTTGATTGTTCCTTTGACGGCAACAATTGAACAAGATATCGCATCGCAAATTGACACTAAAAATTGGAAAGGTAAAGTATTAAAAGGGGCAGAAAATTTGAGAGATGCGCTTCGTTCAATTGCATATGGTTTTTCGATAAAGGGAAAAGTAGGTTTTCCTCTATTATCGGAAGCTGAAATTAATTTGTCACCAAAAGATATGATTGAACGTTATCAAGATCTTACTAAAGATGCAGTTCTTGCCAGAAGTTTATATTTTGATGCATTCAAAAGATTAAAAGAATTGTCTGTTAATAAAACTAAACTGGGAACACCTCCAAAAATCGTTGTTCTTGTTGATGATTTAGATCGCTGTTTTCCAGACAAAGCAGTTGAACTACTTGAAGGTATTAAACTTGTATTACACCAACCTGGTTTTTCTTTTGTGATTGGGGTTAATGATGAAATAATACAAAAATTTATTAAAACAAAATATGAGAAAGAATTCAACATCACCGGTTCATATTTTGATCAATATCTCGATAAAATAGTCCAGGTAAAGGTTCCCGTACCCTCAAGAGAACCAGAATCTGATGAGATGGAAAATTATATTGAGAGTCTATTAGATGATGAAGTATTTAAAGATAAAGAAACTAGATCAGCAATTGTACTTTTGGTTTCTCACGCCTGCAAACATAATCCGAGATCAATTGTCAGGTTATTAAATCGTGTAATGATTTCTTCAAGAATCAGTATACTTGAGAACAGGGAATATGATCCAGTCGCACTACTTCTTCATATTGCAATGGATGAACCAGTTTTTAATTACCTTAGGACTACTCTTAATTCCAAATTAGCCCAAGCCGGCAATCAGACGATTGGGATGTATCTTGCGAAAATAATAGAGAATTATGATGATGATGATATTGAATGGTTTAATAATCAAATTAAGCAAGCAGACGAACTAGAATTACATGCTTTGAAAAAATCGATTGAGACACTTCAAACTAACAAACATATCTGTAAAATATTACAGCTCGAATCTGGTCAAAACTGGCTTAAAGACAAGTATTTTCGCGAAAAACAATCTGCTGCGTCCAATAAAACGATGGGAGACAGAAAGATAAGACCATTTAAAATAGTAAATCATTATTACGCTGAAACCACATTAGAAAAAATACTACAGGATATGATAACAATTCATGGTGGATCATTTAGAATGGGGAGTGAATTTGATAGCTCAGTGCAACCTATCCATAAAGTTATGGTTGAAAATTTCAGGATGAGTGTTAATCCCGTCACTCAGATACAGTATGAGTCAATCATGCAACTCAATCCTTCAAAATTTAATGGTCCCAATAATCCTGTTGATAGTGTTTCATGGGAAGATGCAAGGGCATTTTGTAAAAAACTTTCTACCATGTCTGATCTTTCTTTTCGTTTACCAACAGAAGCTGAATGGGAATATGCTTGCATTGCTGGTACAAAATCGGATAATTGCATTGATAATGATGAACCGGCCAATAACGCCTGGTTTATCAGTAACAGTGATGAGAGAACACATCGCGTTGGAGGGAAAGCTCCAAACATGTTTCATTTATACGATTTACTTGGGAATGTTTGGGAATGGTGCGAAGATGATTGGCATAATAATTACTTAGATGCTCCTTCCGACGGCAGTGCCTGGATAGATGTTCCGAGAAGTATCTATCGCGTCTTAAGAGGAGGTAGCTGGGCGATTGAGCCGGTCGGTTGTCGAACACGGTTAAAGGCAAAGCAGACCATTAGACACGATCAATTCGGTTTCCGACTTGTTTTGAGTATTCAATGATTAAATCAAATTGTTCTCAATAGAGTAATTATTGTCAGTATCACTCTATTTGAATTTATATACTCTTTTAACACTGGTATAATCAATAACTACGTAGTAAATTCACGGGTTCCTGTTTTGGGAACCCGTTTTTAATTCCAACAATTTATTCCGGAAACGTCATGCCAAAAGAGAGTTATTATTCCCGTCTAGCAAAGAAGATGAAACCCGTAACACTGCTGGAAACAATTGAGCTGCTGCTCGATTGGGATGAAAAAGTAATAATGCCGTCAGAAGATGCTGCTCATCGATCCGAGCAACTCGCGTTTATCTCAGGATTAAAACATCAACGCCTGATCGAAGAGGAGAACGGTGACCTTCTAAAAGAAGCTGCCGAAGAGTTGAAAGATAAATGTCCTCTGTCCCCAGAAATGGTTAATGTCCGTGAATGGAAACGCGATTACGACAAAGCTACCAAGCTTCCCACTTCACTGGTGGAAGAACAGAGCCGTGCTCATTCCAAGGCTCACCAGGTCTGGCTCGAATCAAGAAAAACCGGTGACTATAAAACCTTCGCGCCACACCTGGATAAGGTTTTCCAGTTGGCGCTTGAGGTAGCCGAATGTTACGGTTATGATGAAGATCCTTATGATGCCCTCCTTGATATCTATGAACCGGGATTAAAATCCGCAGTGATGCTGGAAATGCTGCGAAGCCTCCGTTCATCGCTGGTTCCCCTGCTGGATAAAATAATGGCATCCGAGCGTCAGCCGGACACGTCAGTCCTGCATGGCAATTACCCGGCAGCCGACCAGGAAGCACTGGGAAAACAAGCGTCGGAGGCAATCGGATTCCGTTATAATCACGGCCGTCTTGATGTAACAGCCCACCCGTTCTGCACCACAATCGGTCCCAGGGATATCAGGATATGTACCCGTTACGATGAAAGTATTTTCACATCAGGATTTCTTGCGATTCTTCACGAAGCCGGGCACGGAATGTATGAACAAAACGTTTCACAGGAGCATTGGGGTACCCCGATGGGATTATATCGTTCCCTCGGTATCCATGAATCACAGTCTCTTTTCTGGGAGAACCATGTAGCCCGTAGTGAAGGATTCTGGCGTTACTGGCTGCCAAAGACTATGGAAAAGTTTAATTCGCTACAGAATGTTAAATTTGATGATTTTTATTTTGCGATAAACAAGGTACAACCTTCATTCATCCGTGTAGACGCCGATGAATTGACCTATAACCTGCATATTCTTTTGCGAGCTGAGCTTGAGTACGCCCTTCTTCATGGAAAAATGAAAGCGGCTGATATGGCGGATGCCTGGAATGACCTGTTCAAGGAATACTTCGGGCTTAAGGTTCCGGACAACAATAAAGGCTGCCTGCAGGATATCCACTGGAGTATCGGGGCTGTAGGATATTTCCCCACCTATTCGCTGGGAACCATTTACGCCGCACAGCTATATGACGCAGTCGGTAAACAGGTAGGTAAACTAGAGGCCCTGTTTTCCAAGGGTGATTACGCTCCCGTTCGTGAATGGCTGGTTGAAAAAATCCACAAGCAGGGACGTCGGTATATGCCTGCCGAATTAATCGAGAACGCGACCGGATCATTGCCCGATCCATCGTTCCTGATCAAATACCTGGAGAATAAATACCAGTATCTTTATGGGATATAATATTCACCAGATATTAAGTAGCCCGGATTGCACGTAGTCTGTGAATCCGGGATTCTGATAAAGAAAATCTTTAGACCATAACATTCCCGGATATCAGGCTGCCGCCTGACTATCCGGGGTACGTGCTAACGACACTGGATCCCGGATCGAGTCCGGGATGACAACTCGTAGCCCGGGATCAGCGTATCCCGGGAAAAATGTAGTGCGACGTTGTGATACCAACCCTTTTGCAGAAGCAATCTCGACTTTTAAAAATCCTGACCAGAATTTGAAATTGACTAAACAACTCTTAGCTGTCTCCATCAGGAAACTAAACCTGTTTCCCCTGGTACAACAATTAATTATATTAGGCAATCCAAACATTAACTGAACTAACAGGCGATAAAATGAAATTTGGTGATATAGAGATATTTTTAATTGCAGACGGTAACTTTCGTTTAGACGGCGGTGGAATGTTCGGTGTAGTCCCCAAGGTGTTGTGGTCGAAGAGTGATCCGCCGGACGACTGCAACCGTATCCTGCTCGGCGCAAACAATCTTCTTATCAAGCAGGAAAAGAATGTTATCCTGGTGGATAATGGGCTTGGAAGTAAATGGGATGAAAAACGACGCGATATGTTCGATATAGATTTTCCCAGGCAGTTGATCGGTGAACTGGCTGTCCACGGTGTCCAGCCGGAAGATGTGACTCACATGGTCTGCAGCCATCTCCATTTTGACCATGTTGGTGGAGGAACATACAAGGATGAGGATGGCGAGCTGCGGACACAATTCCCGAATGCGAAATACTATATCCAGAAGGGTGAATGGGAAGCCGGGTTAAATCCAAATCCACGTGACCGTGCCAGCTACCTGCCCGATAATCTCAACCCGATAAAAGACGAAGGACTTCTGGAGCTTGTTGAGGGTGATGTGGAAATAGCTCCCGGTGTGAAAATGATTGTTACCGGCGGACATACTAAACATCACTGTATTATCAAGGTCGAATCAGGTGGTTATACTGCAGTTTTCCTGGCCGACCTGATCCCAACAGCAAGTCATGTCCATATCCCGTTTGTAATGGGCTATGATCTTTACCCTGAAACCACGATGGCATATAAGTCAAAGTTCCTTGAAGAGGCATATGAGAATAATCACCTGCTGGTTTTTGAACATGGTCCACGTTTTATGGCGGGACACCTGGAAAAAGACGATCGCGGTAAATGGAGAATTAAACGATTTGATATGGATACAGAGGATTACGCGAAAGTTATAAGTGAATCCGTAACAGTTTAGTAATATTTAATTCCTAATAACAAAAGACACTGGATTCCCGCTTTCGCGTGAATGACAAAAATAAAAGACTTTAACAATCTTACCCGGCTAATGCCGGGTTTTTTATGTCAATAGCTCCCGTTCCTGTAAAACTCATAATTAAATCATTAACTTGTGCATGTGATATTTCCGGGAGAGATCGAGGTCAGCATGGAAAAAATTGTAATTCTTGGAGGTTATGGCCAGACTGGTATCCAGTTAACGTCGCTGCTTCTCCGTCATACTGACACTCAGATTATCCTCACCGGCAGAAACCTGGATAAAGCGGCTTCACTAGCAGACAAGTTTAACTACATACATAAAACGGATCGAGTCAGCAGCGAGTATATGGATGCTTCAAATCCGGATACTCTGATCCCGGTATTAAAAAATGATGTAAAGATGCTGATTGTCGCTTCCAGTACATCCAGGTATACCTATGAAATAGCGACTTCATGTTTAAAATGTGGTGTCGACTATCTTGATGTCCTGATATCTCGCGATAAACTCAGGACTTTAAAATCCCTCTCACGACGTATTAAGTCCTCAAACCGTTGTTTTATAACTGAAGCCGGTTTCCACCCTGGACTTCCGGCGATTATGGTTCGTTACGCCCACCGTTATTTCGACTGTCTTGAAGATGCTCCCGTTTACAGCTACATCAATTTTAAATGGGAAGAACAGACCCGTGACACTGCTGAAGAATTTGTCGAGGAGTTTAACGATTACCGGACAGCCATTCTTAGCCGTGGGAAATGGATTGTTCCCGGCTTTGATGGGATGATGGCAACAAAGCGGGTCAATTTTGGTGGCGAAGTCCGGAAACAGGACTGTTACCCGATGTATCTTCCGGAAATGTATCAGCTGCAGAAATTTATCCCGGAATTACGGAATACGGGATTTTATATATCCGGATTTAATCCCGTGACAAATATGTTTGTTACTCCGCTGATCATTTATGGTCTGAAATGGTTTGGGAAAAAAGTTGTCCCCCAACTGGCGCAGCTTTTTACTTGGAGTATGGCAAACTATAGCCGTCCTCCCTATGTGACAATCCTCAAGCTTGTTGCCCGGGGATATAAAAAAGGTCTGTGCAAGGATTATACTCTAACTATCCAAGATGTGGATGGTTATGTTTTAACTGCCGCACCGGTGGTAGCGGGAATAAAACAGTACTTGGGTGGAAATGTAGATGTCAGTGGACTTAATATTTTCGGCCATATGTTTGATCCGGTAAAGTTGATTGATGAGATGAAAATTATGGGTATTGATATCAGCGAATGCCCTGTTCAATAGTAAATTACCAGGGGGAATTTATAGTGAAAACGCGCGGATTTTTACTGACATTGTTTTTAATTCTCTATTCAATTAATTCGGCATTTTTCCTCTTGATAGCCCTCTTTATTCCATCAGAAGTAGGGTTTATAACCGGGATGGTGATAACCGGCTTCGCCATCGCAAATGTAGCGGTTGTTGTCGGTCTCTGGATGTGGAAAAAGTGGGCTCTATATACAGGATTGGCTTATACATTGATGCAGGTATTTTACCAGTTTACCGCTGGCGGGGGTGACCTTTTCGGCGTAGTCAACCTGATCATTACCGGGCTTTTCCTCTATGCCCTCGTATCGCACTGGTCAGCATTCACCTGATATACTACTCTCGAGCATCATCAGATCAGTTACAATTATTAATTCATCCTGTTAACGGCGGCTAAATCTCGTCTCCCCTCCACTGGATTTTTAGAGCATATTTGCGTATTGTGAAAGTTCCCACTAATTGCGCGTTAAACTATTAAAAATAGACAAAGAGAGAAATGATTTTTGGAGGAAGATGATGAAAAACACGGTTATCCTCTCAGCCAGTCGTACACCAATCGGTTCATTCAACGGCTCCCTCGGAAAAATTCCGGCAGTTCAGCTAGGCGGTGCCGCAATTATGAATGCAATAACCAAGGCAGGTGTAGCGCCCGAGGATGTAGATGAAGTAATCATGGGAATGGTTCTGCAGGGTGGTGTTGGTCAAGCCCCGGCACGCCAGGCAGCGAAAAAAGCGGGTGTCCCCGACAGTAAATCTGCCTGGACAATCAACAAGGTTTGTTCATCCGGATTAAAAGCTGTGATGGAAGCAGCCGGATCGATTATGCTAGGCGAGAACAAGGTAGTAGCGGCGGGTGGAATGGAAAACATGAGCCTGGCGCCTTATATCCTCGCCAATGCCCGTAACGGTTACCGTCTCGGTCATGGCCAGGTCGCTGACATGATGGTTCATGACGGTCTTTGGGATCCTTATTCCGATCAGCATATGGGATCATGCGCAGAACTTTGCGCGGCTGAGCACAATATTACACGCGAAGAGCAGGACGAATTCGCCATTGAATCATACCGCCGTGCCAATGAATCAATCGAAAAAGGTCTGTTCAAGGATGAAATAGTCCCGGTAGTCATCCCCAGCAGGAAGGGTGACGTAATTGTCGAGACCGACGAAGAGCCAGGCCGTGGCCGTCCGGATAAAATCCCGAGTCTACGTGCGGTATTCAAGAAAGACGGAACAATAACCGCTGCCAATGCCTCCTCTATCAATGACGGTGGCGCTGCGTTAATCGTTGCCGACGCTGACTGGGCATCCGGTAAAGGTTTGACACCGATGGCGGAAATTGTCGGCTGGTCAACATTTAGCCATGAACCTGAATGGTTCACAACAGCCCCGCAGGGTGCAGTGAAAAAACTGCTCGACAAGGTTGGCTGGAAAACTGAAGACGTTGACCTGTTCGAACTGAACGAAGCGTTTGCTGTTGTCAGTGTATACAACAACCGTGCCCTGGGGCTTGACGGGTCGAATGTCAACGTCCGTGGTGGTGCGATTGCCCTTGGTCATCCTATCGGATCATCCGGAGCCCGTATCCTGGTAACACTGGTTCACGCCCTGAAGCAGGAAGGCAAAAAACGTGGTATTGCCAGCCTTTGCAACGGTGGTGGTGAAGCGACAGCTGTAGCGGTTGAAATAGTCTAATTTTATTCGAATCTGCAGATGGAGTTAAATCCGCAGATTTTTAAACAGGAGAGGTTAATAAAATGGCGATAAAGAAGTTTGCCGTAATCGGTACAGGGACAATGGGTAACGGGATCGCCCAGGTTGCCGCTCAGACCGGCCTGGATGTGACGGCTATTGACATCAAGGATGAATTCCTCGAGCGTGCCAAGGCTGTTATTTCAAAGAACCTGGGACGTATGGTTAAAAAGGAAAAGATCACCCAGGAAGACGCTGACGCTGCGGTCGGACGGATAAATTTCACAACAGATTTTAACGCCGTCAAGGATTGTGAACTTGTTGTCGAAGCAGCTACGGAAAATCCGCAGATCAAGTTTGATATTTTCGCGAAACTGGATGAGCTGGTTGGCCCTGACGTAATTCTCGCGTCCAACACCTCAACAATCTCGATCACAGAAATTGCTGCTCACACCAAGCGTCCGGAAAAGGTAATCGGGATGCATTTCATGAATCCTGTTCCGATGATGAAACTGGTCGAAGTGATTCGTGGTCTGGCTACATCCGATGAGACCTACCAGGTTGTTGATGAGCTTTCCAAGTCCATGGGCAAAGTACCGATCCTGGTGAATGACTATCCCGGTTTTGTTGCCAACCGTATCCTCATGCCGATGATTAATGAAGCTGTTTACTGCCTGATGGAAGGTGTTGGTGGTGTTGCTGAAATTGATGGTGTGATGAAGCTTGGAATGGCACATCCCATGGGGCCGTTGCGTCTTGCCGACCTTATCGGTAACGACATCTGCCTGGCAATTATGGAAGTTCTCCATGAAGGTCTTGGCGACAGCAAGTATCGTCCCTGTCCCCTGCTGAGGAAAATGGTAGCAGCCGGACACCTCGGAAACAAAACAGGCTTCGGATTCTACGACTACAGGGAAGATCCCCGTAACCCGGAACCAAGGAGTTTTTAGGACGGTTTTTAACGATAAATTTTGATAGTTAGAAATCAAAGATGATGGCCCGGGTTGACTCGCAACCCGGGTTTCTATTACCAGTATTTTTATTTCAAATCTAACCGAATTTTTGATGTGATCTTTAGATTTATTATCATCCCGGACCGAGGGCGGTCCGGGCTACATTTGATTTACTTTATCGTAAATTTGCTATAAATAAGAAGCCCCGGTTTTTAACAACCGGGGCTTTTTTACATGCACTAGATCGAAAAATCTATTCAGGATATTGCAGCTCAACTTCAAGGGCTTGCTGCGCCTCTTCATCTTCAGCGCTGATGAAAATATCGTTAAGCATATCATCGTTGAAGTAGAAAACCTTGTCGGCACGGGTTGCAAGTGCTTCAGATAATCCACGTGGGAAAAACGCGCAGCAGATTATCATTCCCATCTCTTTTCCGTACTCGACAACATCAGCAAGGTCTTTATCACCTGAAACTATTATTGCCACTTCACAGGCACGGTTAACAGCAAGACGTACCAGGTCGATTGCCAGCTTTACATCCAGTCCTTTTTCCACGGCATAGTGTTTTCTGCCGGCTGATTCTTCACCCCTGACCTGGTAATAGACCAGCTTCCCAAGGCGCAGCGACAGGTGAGGTGTATGGGCCAGGTGGGTGATAAAACGTTGCTGCTTGTCATAATTATCCGGATCAAACTCCGGATCTACTTTTGCATTGTAGTAATAAATTCTCAGTAGTTCACCTTCAGCCAGTTCCGATAATTTTTTCCCGAAACGGTGGAAATCAACATCCATCCGTCCGACATTATCACGAAGGCCGTTATAGAAATTACTACCATCGATAAATACGGCTACTCGTTTCATTCGTCAAATTCTCCCGCGTTTTATGGTCTCGAAACAGCCACAACCGTACTTCTTATAAACGATTATGGAAATTATTTATTTTTATTATTAATAAGAACATCAATCCAGGATTGATTACAGCTAACACAATCCTAACAAGATGCTAACATTTACAAATTCATACTTTCCAACGTACTTGATGCTTGAATGTAGGAATTTGACCTACAATTACGCAAGGATAAAGCGGAGCAACTCCAATATTGATCTGGAAAGTAAAAAATTAGTTAATATTTTTATTTACTACAAAAAGGAAGGTCCGTAAAAATGTAAAATATTATTGTAATTTACTGTTATTCAGCACCTTCTCCCCCACCCGGCTGGCTAAATAAAAGAACTTTGAATGTGAAAGACAATGAAATATATCATGATAAGTTGTCTCTCGGTGCCTGTACCTGAATTCAACCTCAAATAAATAAAAACAAAACAAAAAAAATCCAAACCGTTTGTTTTCCGAAAAGAACTTCTACCTAAAAACAGCCAACAGCAAGAAAACATCTTTACTTTTGGTTGAGTACTTTATAGCTTTGACTAGTTCAGCCAGTACTACACTTTAGTTTAAATCTCTGGATATTTAATTTTGCTTTAATCCGGGTGTCTTATGATTATCACCGACCTGTTAGATGAACAATCAATTCTGTTGGAATTGGAAATTTCCGACAAAGAAGAGGCATTCAAAGTACTCATTGATACGTTTAAAACAACTGGAAAACTAAACGACACCCAGACCGCCCTGGAAGCGGTAATTGAACGTGAGAAAGCACTTTCAACCGGGGTTGGGAGCGGAGTGGCGGTACCACACGCAAACCTTAAAACCATAGAAATACCCCTGATCGCGTTTGGTAGAATTAAAAAAGGACTTCCTTTTGGAGCCATTGATGAAAAACCCGTTCAGCTGATCTTCCTGCTCCTTGTCCCTGAAAATCAGTTAAGTACCCATTTAAAACTCCTCAGCCGGATAAGTCGTATTTGTTCCGATTCTTCAATGCGTAAAAACCTGCTGAATTCAAAGGAACCATCCGATATTATCAGGCATATTTCTGAAGCCGAGACCGAGCTTGTGGAATAATAGACTGTGAACTCCACTGACATAGTTGTCATTATCCTCTACCTCCTGGCAATCTTCAGCGTAGGACTGGCGTTCACCAGGCGTGCTCATAAAAACAC
>JANQEY010000076.1 GCA_028278125.1 bacterium
GAAATGTCGCCCGAAGCCAGGAGCTGAACAGTTTTGCTGTGATATTTGGCGGCCTGGCCGCACTCGTCGTTTTTGGCGGGTGGATGATGGACAGAATGATGGTCCTCTCCAGGGCAATTTTTTCACAACTTTCCAGCTTCGATTTTGATCACAGTAACCTCGGCGGGTACATAGCCCAAGCGGTTTCATGGCTATTGCTGACAGTATCACCGGTAATGATCACTGTTGTTGTGATCGGTCTTGCCATGAGCTTCAGCCAGGTCGGTTTCCTCTGGACAGCTAAACCTCTGCAGCCGAAATTCAGCAGGCTTAATCCATTCGCCAATGGTGGAGCCGGGTTTAAAAGACTTGCAAACCTGCGTGCACTGGTGACACTTGGCATTAACCTGGCAAAAATCCTCTCGGTCGGATTTGTTGCCTATGTGATTGTGCGAAAGGCATATCCTGAATTTTTCCCGCTTATGGATACTACCGTAGGGGGGATGTTCCTTTACCTGGTGCGAACTATCCTCGATGTCGCGATCTGGATCTTGTCGCTTCTATTGATCCTGGCCCTGCTGGATTTTGCATTCCAGAAATGGAAACATCACCAGGACCTCAAGATGACGAAAGACGAGGTTAAGGACGAACGTAAGATGTCGGAAGGTGATCCAAAGGTTAAACAGAAAATCCGCCAGACACAGTTCCAGATTGCCTTTAATACGATGATCAAGGAGCTGCCGAATGCTGATGTTATAGTTACAAATCCAGTTCATGTGGCCATCGCCCTGAAATACGATTCCGAGGTGATGGAAGCGCCAAAAGTTATAGGTAAAGGTTTGCGCAAACTTGCAGAACGTATTAAAGCAATAGCCGCTGAACATGATATACCCATCGTTGAAAACCCACCCTTAGCCCGAGCGCTTTACAAGTATTGTGATGTTGGAGATGAGATTCCAGGTCAATTCTACCAGGATGTGGCGGAAATCCTGGCCTACATCTACCAACTCCGCGATCAGTCAACTCCTGAATCAACAACAGTATAAGTCCCGGCACGCCAGTTGCATAGAAATTCTTAGTTAACTTTGCGGGAATACTATGCCTGAACTTCAAAGTCGTTCATATGTGAATGTTGAGCAGCAGATCCAGCAGATCCCCTGGTTGTCCGCCTTGACAAAACGCAGTGATATTACATTAGCTATCGCTGTTGTTGGTATTGTAGTCCTGATGGTCATCCCGGTTCATCCTGTTCTGCTTGATATCCTCATCGCTACCAATATTACTCTTGCACTTATTGTCTTAATGGTTTCGATGTATGTTCAGCGATCCCTCGATTTCAGCGTATTCCCCGGGATGCTGCTTGTATTGACGCTATTCAGGTTAGGTATAAATGTAGCATCCACCCGGATGATCCTTGGCGACGCGTTTGCAGGTCAGATTATCCAATCCTTCGGGAGTTTCGTAGTAAAAGGAAATTATGTTGTCGGAATGGTAATTTTTTTAATCCTGGTGATTATCAACTTTACCGTAATTACAAAGGGTTCAGGTCGTATTGCAGAGGTGGCGGCACGATTTACCCTGGACGCCATGCCCGGTAAACAGATGGCTGTTGACGCGGATTTGAACAATGGCCTGATTGATGAAAACGAAGCCAGGCAGCGCCGTGATGATATTCGTCGGGAAGCGGATTTCTACGGGGCGATGGATGGTGCCGCTAAATTTGTTCGTGGTGACGCAATAGCAGGATTACTGATCACTTTCGTTAATATTCTCGGTGGCCTTGTGGTTGGTATGGTGCAGATGGATATGCCATTTAACCAGGCTTTGACAACCTATACAATGTTGACGATCGGTGACGGCCTGGTGAGCCAGATCCCAGCCCTGATCATCTCTACATCAGCCGGTATCATAGTGGCGCGGGCAGCATCCGAGATGAACCTGGGACGTGAATTTGCCGGTCAATTACTGGTGAAGCCCAAACCTGTAGCAATTGTATCGGGAGTGTTGACATTTTTCGCATTCGTTCCGGGAATGCCGACCGTTCCCTTCCTGGCACTTGCGGTTGCAACCGGATACGTAGCCTGGATGACCCGCCAATCAGGGAGATCATTCCAGGCACAGGTTCTAGCGGAAGGGATTGAAGCGCCGAAGCTTAAACCGGCTGAAAAAATTGAGGATTACCTATACATTGATCCTATGGAATTGGAAATCGGATATGGTTTGATACCCCTGGTTGAATCTGAAAAGGAGGGAGACCTGCTTAGCAGGATCACTATGATCCGGAAACAGCAGGCTATCCAGATGGGGATTGTTATTCCGCCAATCCGAATCCGGGACAATATCCAGCTTAAACCGAATGAATATTCCATCAAGATCCGTGGAAATGAAGTAGCGCGCGGAGAGCTACGGATAGGTCATTTCCTTGCGCTAAACCCGGGAACTGCCACTGAAAAGCTTGACGGTATCGAGACAAAAGAACCAACATATGGCCTTCCGGCTCTCTGGATAACCGATCATCAACGGGATCGTGCTGAAAATGCCGGATATACTGTGGTTGAACCGACTGCCGTCCTTGCAACCCATCTTGTAGAAGTTATTAAGGCAAATGCCCATAAACTGTTGAGCAGGAAGGATGTTCAGAACCTCATTGAAAACCTGAAACAGGATAATCCAACTGTTGTCGATGAGCTGATTCCGAACCTGATGACTGTTGGTGGTGTACACAAGGTGCTTCAGAAACTCTTGAAAGAATCTATTCCTATTCGTGACCTGGGTACAATCCTCGAGACACTCGCTGATTACGCACCCATGACAAAAGATACGGATATACTTGTTGAATACGTACGATATTCACTTTCACCTACAATAACCCAGAAATTCCAGGATAATGACAGCAAAATCTACGCATTAACTATAGATCCTGAAATAGAACAAATCATGACTGAGGCAGCCCAGCAGACCAGTCGTCCTGGCCAGCTTGGTGCCATAGACTTACCGCCGAATGTTATAAATAGCATATATTTAAGCCTGTCGAAGCTTGTGGATAAGATGACTGAAACGGGACGACAGCCCCTGGTAATAACATCACCAACAATTCGCCAGGCTTTCAGAAGGTTGATAGAACCTGTATTACCGCATGTAGTTGTGCTATCTTATGGCGAACTCCTGGTTAATGTCCAGGTGGAATCGGTTGATGTTATAGCACTTTCATCAGAATCTCAATCACAATAAATAGACCAGGCAGGGTTCTTTTATTTTTTCATTATAAGTGGTTTTAACCGTTACTTTAATTATATTTGGATGTAAGATTTAATTTATGGCTTATTGTATTTTCAGGTGTGGTCTACGGAATTCTGAATGATTATAAAAAAATATGTTGCGGAGACGATGAGCGATGCACTGACCCAGGTACGGAAAGAACTTGGTGAGGATGCAGTGATTCTTCAATCTCGACAAATAGAAAAAAGCGGATTACTCAGTTTCCTGGGTAAGCCTATGGTTGAGATTACCGCGGCTACTCCTGATCCATCACCTCCAGTAAGAAAAAGCGTTCAATTAACCCAGCAACAGAAAGAACTGCTGGTAAGAAATCCAGTTGAACAAAAACCTGTCCAGCGTCCTGAGGTCAATCAATCATCGCCAGTTCAAACTATAAACCGTACGCAGACTATTAATAATCAAAACGATCGATCTAAAGTTTTAGAAAATAATACCATTAATACAATGCAAGCTGAGATTTCCGAACTTCGTGAATCAATGAAAGAACTTGCTACTCATTTAAAATACCAGAATGTTCCCAGCTTGCCGGAAAAGCTTGTTGTAAGGTGGAAACAGCTTGTAGATAATGGAGTCAATGAAAGAAAAGCACACGACTTAACTCAACTGCTGCATAAAGAGATAAATAATTCAAATATGTCGAATGATGAGCAGATTGACGCCCAACTGCGAAGTCTGCTGGTCAAACGCATTAATACAGGTCGTATCCCGTTTATGACGGGTCAGAACAGGGCCCTGACTATTGCCCTGATCGGACCCACCGGGGTCGGTAAAACTACTACCCTGGCAAAACTGGCTACAAACAGGAAGATATTCGGCAGTAAAGGTGTAGCGCTGGTTTCTACAGACACATACAGGGTAGCGGCTGTTGAACAGCTTCAAACTTTCGCGAACATCGCCGGGTTACCGATGGAAGTGGTGTATCGTCCGGATGAATTACCGAAAGCTATTGAAATTCACCAGGATAAGGATGTTGTCCTGGTTGATACTGCTGGAAGAAGCCAGAATGATTCAGGCGCGATGTTGGAATTGTTGGAATTTATGGAAGCGGCCCAACCGGATGAAATACTGCTGGTATTATCAGCTGGAACACGAATTGAAGATCAGCAGGATATGATTAACAGGTTCGGACAGATTCCGTCCACAAGAGTAATTTTGACGAAAATGGACGAGATCTCATCGGCCGGTCATCTCCTTGATCTCTCGGAAATGCTTCCCCGCCAGTGGGTGTATTTAACAATCGGCCAGAATGTGCCGGATGATATAATTCTTGCAGATCCAACACTATTGGCTCGAATGGTTGAGAGCAGGGATAATTTTAACAGGGTGCGGCGCTCCAGTTTTCTGAAACAGGTGACACAGTAAAAATAGATAATCGTATCTGTAATCATAGAACCAATTTTTGGGACTTGGGAAATAATCCATGAGTGCTGATCAAGCTGAACCACTGCGCAGGCAGACACGTAGAAAGCATCACCCACTCGTTGAAAAAAAGCAGGAGCCTAAGCAGGCATGGAAGATTGCCGTCACATCAGGAAAAGGTGGGGTTGGAAAATCTAATGTCAGCCTGAACCTCGCAATTGCGCTTGGACGGCTCGGAAAACGTGTCCTGCTTGTTGATGCGGATACCAACCTGGCGAATATCGATATCCTCATGGGTGTTCATGTTAAACAAACTCTTTCGGATGTAATATTTGGAAAGGCATATTTTTCAGATGTTATCCTAAATGGCCCGGAGGGGATAAAAATTCTTCCGGGAAGCAGTGGCGTAGTCGAAGTGCTTGAGCAGGATGCGAAGATTCGTGACGGCTTGATTGAGGCTTTTGAGGAATTTGAGAGAATATATGATATAATTGTTATTGACACCGGAGCTGGATTAACAGAGAACGTGTTGCAATTTGTAACAAGTGTTGATGATGTTGTCCTGGTTACTAATTCAGAACCGACTTCGATTACAGATGCGTATGCAATGATCAAAATGACGGTAATGAGAAATTCCAATCAGCGGATCAGTGTTTTAATCAATCTTGCATCGAAACAAAAAGATGCGCTAGAAACTTTCGAAAAATTAAAGCTGGCAGTAAGGAATTTCTTGAACGTAGAAATACAGATGCTTGGTTTTTTACCGGTAGATCCAAATATCCCGCTGGCTGTGGCTAGACGCGAACCGTTCTTGTCGCTGTTTCCGAGGTCAGCCGCTACTACATCAATGGTGATGATGGCGCGTAAACTGTTGAAACTGCCGACAGATTCTTCAGACGGCGGAAACCTGCTAAAACGGATATTCCAGACAAAGGGTGCTGACTAATGATTACCTGGAAAGAAATTAGTCATACCGTTGGAATTGTTCTGCTGCTGGCAGTTGTTGCGTTCAACCTTTATTTCAAGAATGATATTCTAATTTCAGTATTCAGAGGTGCTGTGGTTTACCTTGTATTCAGCATTATCAATATCAGCCTTTCGAAGATTATAGTACGGCAACTTCATAATTTTGAAGTCAGACGTTTGAA
Source organism: bacterium (assembly GCA_028278125.1). The sequence continues at coordinate 5,766 of JANQEY010000076.1, forward strand.
GGCACTTCAGGAAGAAGAGGAACGTGAGGAGGAAGAACGGTTAGAGCAGGAAAGACTGGCTCAAGCGAGCCTCGAAGCAGAGGAGGCTGCTGAATGAGTGAAGTCAACCTGGCCAAATCAAAAAATCCTGATATCTGGGATCTGTGGATAAAAAAACGCAGCCAGGATATCAAGGATGAGCTAGTTATTCGCTATATCACCCTCGTCGAACAGGTTGCCGGAAGGATGAAAATTGGGCTGCCAAATTCTGTTGAGCTGACTGAGCTTGTCAATTCAGGCATAATAGGACTTATTTCGGCCATTGATAATTTTAAACCGGACCGCGGATTTAAATTTGAGACCTACGCGGTTACAAGGATCAGGGGTAGCATCCTCGATAGCCTCAGAGATTATGACTGGATGCCGAGATCAATCAGGACCAAGACCAAATCACTTGAGGCTGCATTAGTCCGGCTGGAGGGTAATCTGGGCAGGATTCCCCGTGATGATGAAGTCGCAAAGGAACTGGGATTAAATATCGACGGGTATTTCCAGCTCCTGGAAGAGGTGAAAGTCGCCTCTATTTTATCGCTGGATGAACCATACCTGAATTCCGAAGGTGAAATGAGCACCCTTGCCGATATTATCGAGGATGAAGACGCACCGGATCCCGGCGGGGTGATGGAGTGGAACGAGGCAAGGGCTATTGCAAAAAAAATGATCGAAAAATTGTCTCAACAGGAACGGTTGGTAATCTCGTTGTACTATTATGAAGAGCTGACTCTTCGTGAAGTCGGAGAAGTACTAGGTATCAGTGAATCACGTGTTTCCCAGATACACAGCAAAATAATCCTTACGCTAAAAGGGAAACTTCGGATTTTATCTCAAAATAAGAAAAATAAATAGTTTAAAAATTATCTTAATCTACGGTATCGTTGGGCAGCAAAATGGTGAAACCTGTTCATTTACAGGATAATCTCAGTAAAACATGGCTCGCACAGGAAGCCATGGAAAAGATGCTGGAGGGTTCTGAAAAAGCTCGTGATCACCAGAAACTTGCGGCCCAGCAACAGCTTGAGGAAGATGCGAGGAACAAGATTGCGGACGCGGATGAAAAAAGT
>JANQEY010000224.1 GCA_028278125.1 bacterium
GGCCAGCATTTAGTAAATCTGGCGGATAATCAATTCACAGCAGGTTATCACAACTTCACCCTTGATGGTTCACAATTAGCCAGCGGAATATATTTTGTCAGCGCCACTGTCGAGGGCAAACTCAGCAAGATTAGGAAGGTTGTTTTGATGAAATGATTTATCAGGACTATCCGAAAAAGGAATCAATAATGCGCATATTATTAAACTTTTCAAAGTTTTATTTCAACAGGATTTTATTTTCGGTTGCATGTTTTTTTCTGCCTTTATCCTGCTTTGCCCAGTTAACTTTCAGTGACGAGATTACAATAAACGGTTTTGTTGATTCTCCAAGATGTGTTTTTGGTATTGACCTTGACGGGGATGGGGATATTGATATTCTCTCAGCCTCTATGGATGATGATAAAATTGCCTGGTACGAAAACCTTGATGGATTGGGCAATTTTGGCACGCAACAAATCATAACCACGGACGCTAAAGAAGCCGAGTCTGTTTACAGTGCTGATTTGGATGGAGATGGTGATAACGATGTTCTGTCTGCTTCATTAAGGGACGATAAAATCGCGTGGTATGAAAACCTGGATGGTTCTGGTAGTTTTGGTCACCAGCAGTTTATAGATACTGACTTAACATACGCATATTCTGTATTTGGTATTGACCTCGACGGGGATGGCGATAAGGATGTTCTTGCTGGTGCAAGAGGATACGTTAGTATTACCTGGTATGAAAACCTGGATGGCACAGGCATTTTTGGTCAGCGGCAAGTAATTTCAGAGGATTTTCGTTCTACGTCTTGTGTTTACAGCGTTGATCTTGATGGCGACGGCGATAATGATGTTCTTGCCTCAGCATTTGGTGGTGATGTAATCTCCTGGTTTGAAAACACTGATGGCCTTGGCAATTTTGGGCCAGAGCAGGAAATATCTGATGCACCTGGTGCAACATCGGTCTGCAGCAGTGATTTAGATGGCGATGGCGACAACGATGTTCTTTTTACGACCGAACACCAGGATAAGGTTGCCTGGTGCGAAAATATTGATGGTCTGGGTAACTTTGGTGAGTTGCAGACGATAGAATCTGGTGGCGTGTATGATAATTATCAGTCCGTTTTCATTGTTGACCTTGATGGAGATGGTGACAATGATGTTCTCGCTTCAGCCAGGGGTGATCACAAAGTATCCTGGTATGAAAATATTGATGGTCTTGGAGATTTCAGTACAGAAAATATCATTAGTTCGGAAACACATGGTGCTTACCATGTGTTCAGTGCAGACTTGAATGGTGATGGAAACTATGATGTTCTTTCTACGTCGATCGGTGATCAAAAAGTTGCCTGGTATGAAAATATAGATGGCTTCGGTAATTTTGGACCTCAGAATAATCTAACCTCTGCAGCTCTGAAAGCGAGTAGTGTTTTCAGTATTGATCTGGATGGTGATGGTGACAACGATGTTCTCTCGTCCTCAATATCTGATGATAAAATCGCCTGGTATGAAAACATGGACGGTTCAGGTAGTTTTAGCCCGGAATTAATTATCACTACAGAAGCTCTTGAGGCAAGGGATGTTTATAGTTTAGATCTGGATGGAGATGGTGATAATGATGTTCTCGCCGCAATACAAGGTCAGGACATGATAGCATGGTACGAGAATGAAGACGGATTCGGTAGTTTTGGACCTCAACAGGAAATTACTACAAACACATCAAACCTAATGTCTGTATTCAGTATAGATCTGGATGGAGATGGTGATAATGATGTTCTCTCAGCATCGCATTGGGATGATAAAATCGCGTGGTATGAAAACCTGGATGGTTCAGGTAGCTTTGGACCGCAACTGATTATCACTACAGAAGCTGATGGTGCATGGGATGTTTTTAGTATAGACATAGACGGAGATGGCGACAACGATATCCTCTCTGCTTCCTATAATGATGATAAAATCGCCTGGTACGAAAATCCCGGTAATTTTACTCATATAATTACTACGGATGCTGATGGAGCTATGTCAGTATTTAGTATCGATCTTGATGGAGATGGTGATAATGATGTTATTTCAGCATCTAGACGTGATTATAAGATAGCCTGGTACGAAAATCTGGATGGGCTTGGAGACTTTGGACCGCAACAGATTATTTCTACTAACACTAATAACGCATCGTCAGTTTTCAGTATAGATCTTGACGGTGATGGGGATAATGATATCCTTTCAACAGCAAATAGAAGAACATCATGGCATGAAAACGAGGATGGTCTAGGAAATTTTGGTCCCAGGCAGTTTGTTTCCTACAATACTTACGAGGGATACTGTGTTTACAGTATTGATCTGGATGGAGATCTTGATAACGATGTTCTTGTAGCTGCACAAGGCGATGATAAGATTGTCTGGTTCCGTAATGGGCCAATTGGGATATCCCCACAACCATTTAATCTGCTCCAGCCAGATAGCGGGAGTGTGGTTGATCATTTAACAGTCGAACTTACCTGGGAAGAAACAACCGATCCAGACGATAATTTTTCACACTATAGTATTCACATATCAGACAGCTTATTAATTCTCGGTGATATGCTAATTAATAACACAGCAGCCACGAGTTATACTTTTACCGGGGAAGATGGGGTCAGGTACTGGTGGAGTATTGTGGCAAAGGATCACCATGATAATGAAACAAGGGCGAACCAGGTTTACAGTTTTACAATCAATCTCGCTGGATCGCCGCCGCTGCCATTTAATCTTCTGCAGCCGGAGAATGGAGCGGTTATTGACACCTCTGAAGTTTTACTGGAATGGGAGGCGACAACTGATCCCGATAATGATTTTTCATCATACTGGATACATATATCAGATAATCCGGATAATCTTGAAGAAAGTGTCATTGATAGTACACCCGCGACAAATTATACCTTTACTGAAGAGAACAATGCCCAATACTGGTGGACAATACTTGCCCGTGATGAGTTTGACAACGAAACCTGGGCAAATCAGGTCTACAGCTTCACAATCGACCTGACATCTGTGGAAGA
>JANQEY010000250.1 GCA_028278125.1 bacterium
CCATTTACAGTAAGGCCAGCCCATCCCCTGTAATCGAAAAATGCTATCCCGGTCAGATGAGTTTCCATCCGTTTCTCATAGGATAACCATCTCCATAGCTCCAGATCACTTTCTCCCCCGGTCAGCGGCTCCATTTCCCCGATCGAAATTCTTGTCTTATTGATCAGCTCTGCTACATCGGCTTTTGTCCCGCCTACCCCCCTTAAATATGCCTCAGCTTTCAGAAGGTCCATTTCGGCAATGGTCAGCTCCGGCATCGGCCCATAAGCCTGTGGATACTGGTAGTCGAATTTATGAAACCTGTATCTTGACCAGTGATACGTCCCTCGCAATGCATAGTGGCTCTGAGATTCCTGGTAGTAGAAATATTTTCCTTCATCGAAATAACGCCTTCCCGGTACATTGATATTCAGGGTAAGTCTTTTATCCGTGCTGTGATTCAGAAAATGTGTCCGCTCTTCTACAGGTGTGTTAAGCCAGTTGCTGTAGTTTTCTGATGTATCTGAAGGTCCATGAAGCTTATTATCGGCTACGTACCAGCCGTTCCAATTAGATGAATACTGCTCCGGGTGCCACCATAATTCGTCATCACCCTCTGGAGCGAAATCCTCTGTAACTCCATTTTCAATATGATATAATACTCCGAGCCAGTCTGTTGACTGTCTTTCGGAATCAGTTCTGGCTTTCATTACCATTGTCCGTGCAATAAACGAATGACATAATACCGATAGATCATGGTTTGTGATCTGCAGACCGTTGATCCATGTTGGTGGGAGTGTAAACTCGGTAGTTGAGCAGATTTCTATACATTCAGTCAGAAGACCAATACCATGAGCGATTACATATCCGTAAGGAATAAAATCCGGTTGGATCCCGGAATTATTTATACCTGCATCTGCGATTGCTGCTTTGTCAAAAAACAATCCCAGATAACAGTATGATAATCCCTGGCAGAATTTCCCAAAAGCAACAGCTCTGCCGGTATCCGTACTCCCAGGAGAACCGAGGTCCATACCGCCATAAATTGTGTAAAGAGCATCATATATTTTAGAAATGACAGTATAATTGCCGTCCCAGGGTTCTTTTGTAAACCGTCTCCTGCTGTAGGTTGGACTGTTGTTCCAGGCTGTTCTCGGTTCACTGGAAAGATCCCTCATTCCGTAACTTCCCCATGATCCCGATTTTTCATCCGCCATTGTTGACAGGCCTACACTTGGATAATTGGAATGGATACAATAGAAGTACTCAATGAATGAACTGGCAATCAACTCTTCCACATCTCCGGGTGTGGCAAGAGCACGGTCTCTATCCGGTTCATTATTATTTACCACATTCATGTCAAATGTACAGCCGCCGAATGACATTAATGCCAAAGCTAATAATATTAATATTATTCTGATTTTATTTTCAATATCTTTCATTCTTGATTTAAATGCGTTATTCCAGTTTTAGTCTATTTACGATGAAGAATATTGTGTCTCGATTTTCTTAATCCATCAAGACGTTCCCGTGCCTTCT
>JANQEY010000292.1 GCA_028278125.1 bacterium
AATTTTAAACAGATAATTTTCGTACGAAAAATGAATACAAGTAACCTGAATTGTTTAACGACAGGACCTCAAGTGTAGTTCTAAAACTTTACCCGGTAACAACAGCATATGAATCTATCTTAAACTTAAAGGCTCTTTATTCAGAATTCAAGAAATTGGTGCCATTCATTTATAGTATTTTATTTGTTTTTTTGCATATTTGTCATGATTTATTGAGTCTGACATTACTCAGGACAAGAGAGCTGAAATCTTCCCGGGATTCAAGATACTATTCATTTTCTACATTAGAGAATCAAATGATAGATTGTGAGGTGGTACCAAGATGAAGAATGAAGTTATGTAGAAGAGAATGATTCAAAAGTTTGAATCAAAACAAAAAAGGGTTTTGAAAAATCTACGCTCGCATAATTGAGTTGTGAGGGTACTGGGATTTGAACCCAGGACCTTCGGCTTAAAAGGCCGCTGCTCTACCAGCTGAGCTATACCCTCAAAAAGTGTGTAAAGATCATATTATTTTAGTAAATCTTCAACCTTAAAATCGAAAAAATCAGTGAACGAGAGCAAATAGTATAGCATAAAACTTTGCGTGATCTAGCCGTAATCAACTTCCCAATAATACTACAATATTCTTTTAACACTCGACTGATCAGCGTAGACGTATAGTAGCGTTTCTGTCCGCACCTACACTGACCATATCAATGGGTGTCTTTGTTTTGTCAATTATATAATCAAGATACCGTCTGCATTTTACCGGTAATGAATTATAAGTTCTCGCATCAGAAATATCGGTTTTCCAACCCGGGAACGTTTCATAAACCGGATCTACATCTTTTAGAATCCACGGTTCCGGGGGGAAATCTTCAATAGTCTTCCCACGATATTCATATTTGGTACAGACCTTGATCTCATCAACATTACTCAGGACATCCAACTTTGTGATAGCCCAGGCATCGAGCCCGTTAATCCGTACGGAATAATTCGCGATTACCAGGTCAAGCCATCCACAACGTCTTGCACGTCCCGTTGTCGCTCCGAATTCGCCACCCCATTCACGGAACTGTGTCTGCAGTTCACCGGTCAATTCAGTGGGGAATGGACCGTTCCCGACTCGGGTTGTATATGCTTTAAGTATACCAAGAACTCTATCGATTTTTCTTGGTCCGATTCCCAGTCCCGTAGCTGCAGCTCCTGCAGAAGGATTGGAACTGGTGACAAAGGGATAGGTCCCGTGATCTATATCCAGCAATGTTCCCTGTGCACCTTCAAGGATAACAACCTGCTTTTTATCGATTGCTTTCTGAAGGAAAACCGAAACATCGGTAATAAAAGGCGACATCTTCTCATGGAACTTGAGATATTCGTCAACGATATGGTTGGCGTCCAGTTCGGTACTGCCGAAATATCCCTTGAGGAGCTTATTCTTATCCTCAATATTCTCACGCAGCCTGTTTTCCAGGAAAGTTGGATTTTTCAGGTCAAGAAGCCGTATACCACAGCGGTTGTATTTATCTGTATACGCCGGGCCGATACCCCTGCCGGTTGTTCCGATCTTTTTACCTTTCCCGGCCGCTGATTCGGCAGCTTCATCGATAGCACGGTGATAGGGCATAATCAGGTGTGCTTTATTGCTGATCATTAACCTGTCGCCAATCTCAGTACCATTTTTCTCGAGGTCTGAAATCTCTTCAAAGAGCACTACCGGGTCTAAAACACAGCCATTACCAAGGCAGCAGGCAACATTTTCACGTAAAATACCGGACGGAATCTGGTGCAGGATAATCTGCTTTCCTTCATACACAACTGTATGTCCGGCATTGGGACCGCCCTGAAAACGCGCCACTACATTTGCGCTTTCTCCCAGCAGGTCAACAACTTTGCCCTTGCCTTCGTCCCCCCATTGACAGCCGACAACTGCGGTTACCGGCATATCGTTTCCCTCCATTTCATGGAAACGTTAAACTGCAAAATATCTGTGTATCAAAACAGCAAAAAAAAACCGGGCGATCAGCGCCCGGGTAATTTTCAAAAATATCCCAGGCGGAAAATTACTTTTTACGTTTTTCCGGTTTGCGAAGGTCCCATTCAACAAGAACCGGGCTGGCAATAAAGATTGACGAATAAGTACCAATAATCACACCGACCAAGAGGGCAAACGCGAAATCATGGATCACAGAACCGCCGAAGATGTAAAGAATCAGAACAACAACTAATGTGGTTCCCGACGTCAGGATAGTACGGCTCAGGGTTTCATTAATTGAAACATTAATCTGTTCCATCAAATTTTGAAATCTGAGCTTCTTCACATTTTCCCTGATCCGGTCGAAGACAACGATTGTATCGTTCAAGGAATAACCTACGATCGTCAGGAACGCGGCAATAATCGCCAGGCTCAACTGAAGATTGAGCAGGTTAAATATCCCGAATACGATAAGAACGTCATGAATCAAGGCTACAATCGCCGCAATTGCGTAACGATACTGGAAACGCCAGGTAATATAGATAACGATGAAGAACAGCGACGCAAGTATAGCCAGTAAGGCAGCGGAACGAAGTTCCCTGCCGATTTTTGGCCCGACCTGTTCAACGTTTCTCACTTCAAATGGATTATCAGTGAAATGCGCCCTCAGGTCTTTCTCGAGTTCAACGACAATATCTTCACGTCCTGCCTTTTCAGCGGTACCGGGCATCCTGACCATAATATCCTGGAACGCACCTTCACGGGCGATTTTCACCTCGGCTTCAGGATATTCATTATCGGTCAGGAAAGCACGCATTGTGCCTTCGTCCATGGTCTTCTCAAAACGAAGCACAACCTGGAGACCGCCAATAAAGTCGATAGAAAGATTCGGTCCGCCACGGAAGATAGTGGAAACAATACCAACCAGTATTAGCACAACGCTGAACACAAATGCGCCACGCCGTTTGCTCTGGAAATCATATTTTGGATTTTTAAATATCTGCAGCATTCTAAATGCTCAATTTTTTGACCGTACGTCCGGTCGTTAACGAGTCGAATATGGCTCGTGAAACGACAAGAGCCGTGAACATGGAAGCAACGATACCAATCATAAGTGTCAGGGCAAATCCACGAAGTGGACCGGTACCAAACTGATACAAGACAATTCCTGCGATGAGGGTAGTAATGTTAGCGTCCATAATAGTTACAAAAGCACGTCCGAAACCTGCCTGGATAGCGTTCCAGACAGTCTTCCCGCTATGAAGTTCCTCGCGAATACGTTCGAAGATCAGCACATTCGCGTCAACCGCCATACCGATTGTCAGGATAACACCCGCGATTCCCGGAAGGGTAAGGGTAAATCCAAATCCTGCCAGTACGGCCATCAGGAACGTGATATTCAGCAGCAGTGCAAGGTTGGCGATAAGACCACTTCCGCGGTAATAGAATGCCATAAATACCATAACTATGGCAAGACCCAGTATAGCACTCAACGAACCTGCGCGAATAGAATCAGCACCCAGGCTTGGTCCAACCGTCCGTTCTTCGATAATCGAAACAGGGGCGGGGAGGGCACCGGCGCGTAACACAATCGCCAGGTCGGAAGCTTCTTCAACGGATTCGGAACCTTCAATGATTGCCCTGCCATCGGGAATCCTCACCCTGATCGTTGGCGCCATGTGAACTTTATCGTCAAGGATAATCGCCAGGTCTTCACCGACATTACCACCGGTGATACGGGCAAATTTCCTTGAACCATCACGTTTCATTGTCAGATTGACAATTGGTTGTCCAGCCTGGCCGGGATCGTTAGCCCCGGTTCCAATCGTTACCTGTGCGTCAGAAAGTGCCGCACCCGTCAATTCCGCACGGGAATTGACAAGGTAGAGTACCCAGAAATCCTGATCGCCACGTTCATCTGCTTTATGTCCCCAGAGGAACTCGTAGTCAGGAGGAATAAAATCCTGGACATCCCTCCGTCCGATAAACCGCTCAACAGCTGACTTATTCTGCGCCATGACAACAATCCGGCGATTTGACAGGCTAAGCAGTGAAATGAATGGACGTTCTTCATCTATCTGGAATGTTGTATCAGCGATGGTTTCTTCTTCAGCGAACATCTCGTCGAACATACTTTTTGCTGTATCACCCTCAGCAACTGTTTCTTTCGTTTCAGCTTCAACTTCTGCCGGTTCAGCAACCGCAGTTTCCATTGCTTCTACAGTATCTTCAGGTTTCTCTTTTTTAATCTGTTCCGCGAGATATGAATCTATATCACGTACAACCTTCGCGGTCATGTCTGCATTTGCTACGAGTTTAAACTCGAGTAACGCAGTCCGTCCGATCAGGTTACGGGCACGCGTGGGATCCTGGACACCGGGAAGCTCCACGACAATTCTTCTGTTACCCTGCTGCGTGATTGAAGGTTCACTGACACCGAACTCATCAACACGGTTACGCAGTTTTGTCAGGGTAAGGCTGATTGCCTCTTCCGCCTGTTTTCTAATATAGCGAATAATCTCAGCGTCAGACTGCCTGGGATCTCCAAAGTAGCGCGCCATGGGAATCTGGCGGTTCTCAAACTCTTCACGAACTACCGCTTCAAAATCGAGCGTGGGGTTTTCAAACAGTCTTGTGTAAGTTGCTTCCGCGATTTCATCAAAATCCGCATCACGATTTTTCGCCAGGCGATCCATCAGTTCGACAAGGTTCACTTCGAGGACGATATACATACCGCCCTGGAGGTCTAGTCCGAGTTTAATGGCGTTATTCTGTGCCACTGACAGTTCGTCATAAAAATCGCCACGCAGATCAGTAATTTCCTCGATAATCTCATCTTTAGCGTTGTCGTCCAGCTCCTCCATTTCCCTGACCTGCTGTGCGAGATCGATATCAAAACGGAATATCCGTTCTCTGAGAAGATCGGCGGGGATCGTGGATTGTTCACTCAAGGTTGCAAGACGAGTTTCCAGCTCGTTATTCATCATGCTGGTTTTGAGTGTTGGAACCAGGTAAACAACAGCTAAAATGACTAACGCGAGAATCAGAATCGCGCGAAGCACTCTGTTCCGTCGTTTCATATTACCAAAACCTTGGCAAGTTGCCCACCAAATGAGGTGGAGTTAGTTGAATTTCGAAAATTAAGACCTGCCACTGAGACAGGCCTATCTGATTGAACTTCGAAATATAAGGGGAGGTATATGGTTAGTCAACTAAGAAAATTATTCTCCCGTGCATGAAAATTGTGCAAAACTCTTCTCTTAAAGTATATGGTAATTAGCTACGTATCTAACCTGTCTATACTCGTCTGACAACTTATTAATGACTGCATATAGAATCAATGTATTCTCTGGAATTTATACCTCCCGGAAAACTAAAAGGAGTGTGCAGCCTGATTCTAATCAGCTTATATTGATGCCTCGAAAGCGAGTGAAGTTAAATACATGTACAGATAATTATTATCAAAAGTTTAGGATAGAAAAGAGAATGCCTGATAAGCTTATTTACGAATTGTCGGTTGAGGATCGCCGCGGAGTTAAACTTCCTGATCTGGATGTTCCGGAATCGGAACTTCCCGTTTCCGATAACCTGAGGAATGAACCAGCCCCTCTTCCCGAAGTAAGTGAATTTGACGTAATCCGACATTACATCCGCCTGGGGGCGATGAACCATCATGTAGATAAGGATTTTTACCCGCTTGGTTCATGTACGATGAAGTATAATCCGAAGCTGAACGAGCAGGTATCCAATATGCCTGAATTTTCACAACTGCATCCATTTGTACCAACGGATGTAGCACAGGGTGCTCTCCAGTTGATGTATGAACTGGGTGAATCTTTAAAGAGTATCACAGGCTTTGATGCTATAACTCTTCAACCTCCAGCAGGTGCCAGTGGTGAGTTGACGGGATTAATGCTGATGAAGGCTTATCACAACGTCCGCAATGATTCAAACCGTAAAAAGGTGATTATACCTGATTCAGCACACGGGACCAACCCGGCTTCGATCCATTTCGCAGGTTATGAAGTAATTGAGGTAAAATCCGGGGACGACGGCGCTCTTGATCCGGATTCTGTCAGGGAGGCCGCGGACGAAACTACCGTTGGCCTGATGGTCACAAATCCCAACACGCTTGGCATTTTCGAAAGTAAGATCCAGGAAGTCAGCGATATTATCCATAATGCGGGTGGACTGGTCTATATGGACGGCGCTAACCTGAACGCCCTGCTGGGTATTGTTCATCCTGCTGATCTCGGTTTTGATATCATGCACATTAACCTGCATAAAACCTTCTCCACACCTCATGGCGGTGGCGGTCCGGGATCGGGGCCGGTCTGTTGTATTGGTGAGCTTGAACCATACCTGCCAACTCCGGTGGTAAGGAAAAACGACGACCTGTATTTCAATGACTGGGAACGACCGGATTCCATCGGCCGAATTCACGGATTTTACGGAAACTTCCTGGTGTTACTTCGTGCCTATACATATATCCTCTCAAATGGAAAAGAAGGACTGGAAGCGATCAGCAAAGCAGCGATAGTAAATGCCAATTACCTGCGGAAAAAACTGCAGCCGGAATATTTCCTGCCATACCCGGACAGGTGTCTTCACGAAGTTGTTTTCAGTGCCGATAACCAGTTGAAGCACGGGGTTAAAGCACTCGATATAGCAAAACGGCTGCTTGATTACGGTTTACATGCTCCCACGGTCTATTTCCCGTTAATTATTCATGAAGCGATGATGATCGAACCGACGGAGACGGAGTCAAAAGAATCTCTCGATAATTTTATCGAAGTAATGAAGAAGATTGCAGAGGAAAGTGTTGAATCAACCGAACTGCTTCACGATGCACCGGTAAATACTCCTGTTCGCAGGCTCGATGAAGCCGGGGCTGCAAGAAATCCGAATGTCAGGTATAAGAGAGAAGGTTAAATCCTGGACATACTCCCACAATCAGAACCTTTAACCCCTGAAGAGCTGGCTCGACTGGGGCTGAACCGTTTTGTCGCGATTGATCTTGAAACGACAGGCACCGATTCATCAAAAGATTCTGCCCTCGAACTGGGTGCTGTTGTATTTGAAGGCGGCATAGAGGTTGACCAGTACAGTGAACTGATCAACGTTGGATTCCCGATTCCTGATGTTATTACACGAATTACCGGGATAAGGGATGAAGATATTGTTGATGCCCCACCGATAGAAAACTTAGTTGATTCATACCTGGATTTAATCGGTGATAGCCCTGTCCTGGGGCAGAATGTAGACTTTGACCTTTCTTTTATTCGATCTGAGATCCGTCGTTTTCCCAAAGAAACTCGTCCAAAATGGAAAAACGGTATTGTCCATGATACCATGATCCTCAGCAGGTCATTTTTTCCAACTTTTTCAAGTTTCAGCCTGTCTTCCCTCTCAAGGATTTGCAAAACACCTAATGAAGAACACCATCGTGCTGTTCATGACGCCCGGGCTACGGGTAAGATTTTTCTCAAATTGTTGTCGGCAATACGCAGAGTACCCTTTGGTGAGCTGCATGAGATGAGACGTTTGCTGGGAAATTCAGTTACCCCGATGGCTGATCTGCTCGATGGGTTTATTTCAATCGGACCCGGATCACTTGGTCCGATTCAAATCGAGATGCTTCCTGATAACAGGATCGGTCGATGGGATGGAAACGCGATAGATGAGCAGGTTGACAAGAAAACTGAAGCGGAATCAATAGAAGAATATTTCGAGGAGGATGGATCTCTTTCGCGCCAGATTGATGATTTCCAGGTACGCCAGGGACAGGTCGATATGGCGCAGGAAGTCTATAATGTCTTCCGTGACGGTGGCACACTCCTGGCCGAAGCAGGAACCGGAACCGGAAAAAGCTTCGCCTACCTGTTGCCAGCGTTACTGCACTCTCGTGAAGGTGGAGGCAGGGTAGTAGTATCGACATATACACGCCATCTTCAGGCTCAGCTATTTTATAAAGACCTTCCCACAATTAATGAGGCATTGGGGGGTGGATTCAGGGCGGTATTGCTCAAAGGCAGGAGTAATTATATCTGCCATAGAAGGTTTGAGATTGTTACTTCTGATCCGGACAACCTTTTACTTGAAGAAAAGTTATCGCTGCTACCTTTAATAAGATGGCTGAATATCACCCGTTCGGGTGACATCAGCGAAGTCCCGGGTTTCCTTCATGGCCGGAACAGGAGTGCCTGGTCAAGAATTACAGCCGATTCTGGTTATTGTACCGGAAGGGTATGTAAAGGATCAGGCAACTGTTTCCTGCACCGTATAAGGTCAAGTGCTTTATACGCGAATGTTTTGCTGGTCAACCATGCCCTTTTGTTCAGCGATATCGCGGCAAAAGGTGGTGTCCTGGGCGATTATGACCAGGTAGTGTTTGACGAGGCACAACACCTGGAAAAAACCGCTGCCGCGCATCTTGGATTTGAGTACAATGATTATATGCTCAGGACTGTTCTTGGACTATTGTACGATCCGAAAACGGAACGAGGATTATTACCACGTTTACAGACTTCAGCCTTTGGGTTGTTGAAAACACCACTCGAGCGGGGAGATGTTGAAACTGATCCGCTTGATGAGGCAATTGATGCCGTAAATGAAACAATTGACTCAGGAAGCACTTTCGCATCCCAACTGAATGATCTTCTCCACGAAAGGCATTCAACCGGGCAGAATTTTTATTCGCAGAAGATTCGCTATTTCGATGGTGAGGAAGAATTTGAGGCGATTCATGAGGAAATATATACTCATTCGAAAAATCTGAAACATCTTAATGATAAACTGAACAAAATCTGCTCTGAACTGGAAGAACTGGAGCTTGAGCTGTCATCAGGTGACGACCTGGCAGGTGAATTGAGACGTATATCCGGAACACTGCTGGAAGTTTCGGAAGCATTTAATACCCTTACCGGTAAAGGTCTGGAGGATGTAGTTTTCTGGTACGAACTATCAAATAATATCAACTATCCGCCAAGGTTGTATGGTGCTCCCTTAAATGTAGGTGAAGTACTGAACAGCAGGTTCTATCCTGGTCTTAAGAGTACAGTATTTACATCGGCGACACTTACGGTGGGTTCTGATTTTAATTACCTGGCCGGACGATTGGGACTCGAGGATTATTATTCCTCCATTTATGATTCACCTTTTGATATGCGTGAGCAGGTCTATATAGGGATCGCATCATTCCTGGGTAATCCGAAATTTGAAGTTGAAAAATTTACTAAGGGTATCGCCCGTATCAGCAGCCGTCTATCGACCGAGCTTGACGCAGGAACATTAACTCTGTTCACTTCCAATAAAATGCTCCGCGAAGCGTACACCCTGGCGAAGACTGAAATGGAAAACTCCGGCTGGCTCTTGCTTGGGCAGGGATTAGATGGTGGTCAGGCAAATATCCTACAGAGATTTAAAGCTGAACGGCAATCCGTTCTCTATGGCCTTGACAGTTTCTGGGAAGGGATTGATGTGCCGGGTAAAGCGCTCGAGTTATTGATTATTGCCCGTCTTCCTTTTGAGGTACCCACCGATCCATTGATCCAGGCACGGATGGAAAAGATCGAGCGTGAAGGCGGTAACCCGTTTATGGATTATACACTTCCTGAAGCAGCTCTGAAACTAAGGCAGGGGATAGGAAGGCTGATCAGGAATATTGATGATTCCGGTGTTGTTGTAATCTGTGATCCACGGATTGTTAAAAGCCGCTGGGGAAAAACGATGCTTGATTCACTCCCGGTGCAGGCAATTGAGTATCGTGACTATAATTCCCTATTCAACGACTTCAAAAGCTTTCTGCACGGTTCCAACAATTAAATCTGAAGATAATTTTTACTATGTGTAGCCCGGGTTGGCCTGCAACCCGGGATTAATAATAACATCGAGTATTGAAGTGTAGCCCGGACCGCCCCCGGTCCGGGAATATCGGAATTACTACGGATGGTTTTGCTAATCAAATAACCAGGAAGAGGTTGCTTCTCTACACTACGTTTCGCCCACAATGACGTAATCAGAATGGCAGCCCGGGATCACCGCATCCCGGAAAAAGCTGAGATGAGATAGAAGATTATTTAATTAAAAGATTGACACCCGACAATAATGTCGGGCCACCCATTTTTATCAAAAGTGTAGCCCGGGGTGGCTCGCAACCCGGGATTAATAATAAGGTCAAATGTTCATAGGAATCCCGGACCGCCCACGGTCAGGGATAGCTGAAATTCTAGTATTCCGGCAGCAGTTCAACTTTTTCAAGCTCGAGAAGTTTTCTTTTCAGGTGAACACCGCCCGTAAATCCACCCAGACATCCATTGGCAGGTAGAACACGGTGGCAGGGAATAAATAGCGGAACCGGATTACGTGCCATGGCTGAACCGACAGCCCTTGCTGCTCCCGGATGACCTGCTTTGGTTGCAAGTTCACCATAGGTGATTGTCTGGCCGAAATTAACCTGTCGTAGCGAATTATATATAGATTCTACAAAAGGAGTATGTGCGCATTCAAAGGAAATTTCTACATCAGAAAGAATGGAAGGATCTCCCCGGGAAAAGTATTTTTCGAGTATATTAACGACATCCTGCGCATTTTTTCCGTTAAATTGAGCTCCAGGGTAATGCCTGTTCAGCCAGGATTCAGGATCTTCACAATTAAGCTTGACTTGTCGGATTTTTTTATCTTTTAATACTACGAGAACAGTCCCGACGGGAGTATTTTCAAGCCTTGATGCTTCTACCTGAGGTTTAATTTCTTCCATTCCGGATAATCCTGGATATTAGTAGACAGAATAAATAAAGGATAATAATATGATATTGAAGTTAACAAAAGATGAGCTTAATAGTATTCTCAAAGCGAAACTTGATCAGAAAGTCAGAGTCAGGATCAAAAAACTCGACGATGATCTCATTACAGTAAATATTCAGAAGGGACTCAGTTTTGATGTTAATCTAACCAGGTTCAAGATTGAAGAAGACTGGATTACCGCTGAATTTAAACAGCCATTATTAAATCAGCTATTTGCATTGATACCTGCTGCTACTATAAAAGAAAAGATCCGGATATCGGATGGTAGGTTTGGGATCAGGATACCGGACAAAGTTTTTCAATATGCGGAAATCAGGGCTTTAAACATAACTCATAGAGAATTTATAATAGAACTAAAAATTCAATCACAAAATATTTAAAACTTATTTTAAAAGAACAATCTTCTTGATTTCATTCATTTTCCCCGGTACAAGGACATTTATAAAATAAATTCCCGTGGATATATTTTTACCATTAAAATTAAAATTATGAATACCTTCACTATGTTGTCCTTCGTGAAGAGAAGCAATTCTTTGCCCTGCCAGATTATAAATGCTCACACTTAATTCAGAAGGATCTGGAAGTGAAACCTGGATTGTTGTCTGATCGTTGAAAGGATTGGGAAATATTGACCTGATTGAATAATTGTTGGGATTTGAAGTATCAGAAATATTATCCTCAACATCGACTTCTATATAATCATTACGGTACCATGAAATCTTGTCATCATAAAATGCTGCTGCCACTATATCGTAGTCACCATCGCCATCAAGATCAACGCTGTGGATATCTTTTATATATCCTGCTTCATCATCAATTGTCAATTCAGGTCCAAAGTTTCCCATGCCATCTATATTCTCAAACCACATAACCTGGTCACTGGCTGATGCAGCAAAAATATCCTGATCACCGTCAAGGTCGATATCGACACAGAAGACAGATTCTGCATTACCGGCCACTCAGATATTATTTGCTGCGGACCGAAATTTCCGGATCCATCGGTATTCTCATACCACGCTATCTTTGCATCATGTGCAGATGCAGAGACAACATCTATATCATCATCATTGTCTAAATCAGTTCCGAATACGGACATTGGGTAATTAACATCGAAAGATATTGTTGACTCTGTTCCTATCGTTCCATTAGGATAGGAATTTTCAAACCAGGAAATTCTACCTGCATTCCCGAAACCCCTTGCACTCAGGATATCTTTATAGCCGTCTCCGTCAATATCAGAAGTAAAAAGGGCTTCATAATTAACAGGGAGATAAGGTTCTTCGATAAAATCCCAGAGTGGAAATGCAGGTAGTTCTCTGTAATCTTCGTAATAGTTAATTGAGTTAGTGCCTGCAGATACTAATTCGATATAACCATCATTATCAAAGTCATCGCAAAAAACAGTGTAAGATGCTGACTGTGTGAAAAGGATCAGCTGTCGTGGTCCAAAATTCCCCAGACCGTCAGTATTTTCATACCAGGCAACTATATCATCATTTATCGATGCTGACACAACATCATAGTCACCATCTAAATCAAGATCAGCACTGTAAACAGAAGTTGCACCCTCAGCTTCGGTAGTTATGATACGTTGTTCACCGAAAACTCCAAGGCCATTTATATTTTCATACCAGGCGATTTTGTCATCCATCAACGAAGCTGAGAGTATATCAAAATCACCATCGCCGTCAATGTCGGCACTAAAAACTGATCTTGGTCTAATTGTTTCGTTCGTAACCATTATTGCTTCACTGAAAACGACTTCCTGGGCTGATGTGTTGATCGGTAGGAAAAAAGAGAGGAAAATCATGATCAATGTGAAGACTCCAATTGATTTTTCTTTAGAGATAATAGATAGAGATCGATGGTTTGGCATGATTTCCCCCCAAGTATGATACTATAAACTATATGTAGATTAATCAATATTTCAATAGAAAAGGATGTATGAACGAAAAATCCGCTCAGACTAGTTCTGAACGGATAATAATCATAGATGTATTTATTGTGATTCTATAGCTTAACCTGCTTAACAGTATCAATTACAGTTCCATCTACCCATTTAACAACAGCAATATCGCTATCCATAAGTTCCGGTTTTGCGGGAGGACCGCCGGCAAGGTACTCGACTTCTTCTTTGATCTGTTCTATCGGTTTGATTGGCAGACCACTTCTCTTCGTCTTCTTTATTAAATCTTCACGAAGTGGATTAATCGCTATTCCACGCTCAGTGACTATGACATCAATCAATTCACCAGGACCAACAAGGGTTGTGACTTCATCGACAATAATCGGCATCCGGTCACGTATTGAGGGGATGGGGAGGATGGTACATTTGCTGAAGAGACAGTTCTGCCAGCCACCGATACCGTGAAGAAGCCTGCCATCGGAATGGGTTACAACATTGGCGTTAAAATTGACATCAACTTCTGTAGCACCCAGTACCACAGCATCGATCATGCTGGCGAAATTACCCTTTCCGTGATAGTTGTAGCTGGTGAAAGGACTGGTATTTATATGCCCGGGATTTTCACGCATGCTGCGTACACCTTCCAGGTCAAAAGTCTGGCCGTCAAGTATATAGTCCGTGAGTCCTTCTTCAAGCATTTCTACCAGGTATTGTGTCGATCCACCCCGGATAAATCGTGCTTTAATGCCTTTTTCGCGCATTTTGTTACTAATGTAGATGGCAAAAGCGAGAGCTGTCCCGCCTGCGCCAGCCTGGAATGACCAGCCGTCTTTAAGAATTCCGGCAGCTTCTACAAACCTGGCGGTGTATTCCGCGATCAGGAGGCGGTCAGGAGATTTTGTTATTTTGGTTGTACCGCTAACAATCTTTGAAGGATCGCCAATTTTATCGAGGACAACTACTGAATCAACGTTCTGTCCCTGTATCTGCCAGGGATAACAGGGGAAAGGCACAAGGTTATCAGTAACTACTATAACTTTATCGGCGTAAATGCTGTCTGCGAGAGCAAATCCGAGTAGTCCGCATGCTGAGGGACCTCGGTCGCCGGTACAATTTCCGAATGAATCAGCTGTTGGTGCGGCGATAATGGCTACATCAATGTGGACATCACCATCCTGGATTGCCTGCCATCTTCCGCCGTGACTACGAAGTACGCCAAGACCACGCATTTTACCCTGGCTAGCGTAATCACCGAGCGGCCCGTTCATCGAACCTTCAATATGGTGAATTGTCCCGTCTTCCAGTCGGTCGATCAGGGGAGCATGGCAGGGGAATGATGCTGAGGGGAACCAAACCAGGTCTTTAACACCCATCTTGGCGGCTTCATCAAATACCTTGTTCATGACCAGGTCACCATTACGGAAATGGTGATGGTTTGATATTGTCATACCGCTTTTTAACCCTGCTTTCTCCAGCGCTACCATCAAGGATCCTACAACTTTGTTCCCGTCAGCAGGGTAATCGGCGCATGTGGTTATCTTTGGTGCGGTTTTTTTACCTGATGGTTTATATTTTCCTACACCCTTAAAAGGAACCTGTTTTTTACCATTGATAACGCTTGGAACAGATCGTCCCGCGGCATTTTTCTTATATCTGGTGGTCATTTTATACTTTCAACTATTTTCCTGGATCATCTCTTCCAGTATTTCCGCTGCAACACGAACGAAATTAGGACAAACCTCTTTAAAAACTCTTAGTTGCTCAGCTTCAGCGTATTGCCTCGGATCTGAAAGATCGTAACCGATTAATTCTTTACAATGAGTTTCATTGAACCTGTCCCTGAAACGATCAATAAACTCGACACCAAGATTTTTGATGAATTCGAAACTTTTCTCGTCTTCATCAGAACCGGGACCGAAAATAAGACCCAGAACCATCAAAGATCCCGTCACCGCGCCACAAGTTTCTCCACGAGAACAGATCCCGCCCCCAAATGGTGAAGCCAGTTTCATCGCTATTTCAAAATCGAGGCCGTATTTCTCGGAATAGGTGGTCAGAATCGCCTGGGAGCAAAGTGCTTTGCCCTTGAAGAATGCTTCAGCTTTTTCTTCTCTTTTCATTTTTACAGGGATATGACTTTATCTGCTTCGAATAATGTATTTGTTATTTCGACCATGTTTGATTCTTTACCTGCGGCCAGTTTTTGCGACAGGTTAAAATGGTTCAGGCAGGTACCACATGATAGAATGGTAATACCCTTTTCCTCGAGATCCTTCAACGTTTCCAAAACCATGGAATCTTCACAGGCAAGGAAAACACCGGAATTGTAAAATATGATTGATTTCAAATTATGGTCGGATTGCGACAATACATCCAGGAATGAACCGGTAAGTTTTTTTCCAAGTTCTTTATCTCCATGTCCCATCGATTCACTGGAAATTCTGATTACTGTTTTATCTTTCCCGTTATTAACCATGCTAAGATACCTCAATTAATCGGTTTAAAATCTACCTGTTGTTACTTCAGATATATTACTTTGCTTGTATGTTGTGTGTTTCCATCCTCGAGAGCGATTAAATAAATACCGCTTGTCAGGGTGTTGCCGGCTCTCCATTGAATATTATGCCAACCGGCTTCCAGGCGCCCTTGAACAATTTTCTCAACCTCCCTTCCCAGGAGGTCATAAATCGAAAGGGAGACGAACCTGTCAGTCGGAATCGAAAAACTGATTTTCACCTCTGAATTGAATGGATTTGGATATGGATTGGATAAGCTGAAAGTACTTGGAATTGCAGTTAAATGTTCAGTATCTACATTGTCCACCGGTTCAAGCAGGAATGACCATGTGTCATCACAGGTAACCGTATCTTCACCAGATATTGCTTCAACCCACCAGTTAAAAAGCTGTATCGATTCAAACTCGTGATCCAGTGTACCCACCAGCAACATGGGATCAAACATATATTCGGTTTCGGTTAAAGATTCAAAAACCATTGTTGTATCTGTCAATTGTACAGGGGAGAAGTACAGGTTATAAACGACCTCTTCACCCGGATCGGGATCGGAGGATTCTTCCCACTGGCAATAGAATGTTTCCATCTCTACAGACACTAATGCCATATCCGCAGGCAGTATCAGGCTGAACGGAGATGGAGCATGATTTATATATTCCCAGTCAATCCTGGTAATCCAATCCGGTCCGGGCATCGTGACTATTGCGGTTTCTGTAGACTGGTTGTACGCGAAATAAGAGGGTGTTGCAGGAAGATTCGTTATCCCGTCCCTGTGGTGTAGACGTCCAAGTTCGACTCCATCATATCCCGTTAATACAAGCATGTCACCCGCGTCGTTAAAATCAACCTGGATCACAGAATCGTAATCGGAATAGTCTTCTGTGCCGACAACCATTCCTGTTTGAGCGTCAACCATTGTGATTGAATTACCTGAATAATTACACACAGCAAATTCGTCGAGGAATGGATTATACTCCACTCTTAACGGGTACTGTCCAGTAGGATTTGACTCAATAACCGAGGTGTTTTCTCCATCGATATCCAGCAATGAAAATGAGCTGTCAAGGTAATTTGTAACAATTGCACGTTCGCCATCATCGGTAAAGGCAACCTGCATCGGCAGGTCGCCTACTGTTACGGTTGTCATCAGGTAATGATCGTTTGCATCTATGACTGCAACTTCGTCAGGTGCTCCTGGATTCAGATAATCTGCATGGGAACAGGCAACAAGAACAACATCACCAGCAGGACTTGCTTCAACCTCGGCAGTCACTGAATATGCCGCGAATGCTACACCGAAAGTGGGGACAAAAATATGCTCAATCTCGCTGCTGTTTTCACCGTCAAGTTCAATCACTGAGATAGTATTGGATGAAACATTGCCTATGTATGCATACGTATCGTCAGGATGTATCGAAACTACTGATGGCCTGGTACCGCTTAATTCGACAATAGCAGCTTCTTCGTAAGTTTCAAGGTCAATGATTGTTGCTGAGTTTTCTTCCATACCACAGACAACCGCCCATCGCGAATCGGAAGTAATCGCTACACCATGGACACGATCCCCAACAAATACATCACCAACTATTTCATTCGTTTCAAGATCTACTATAGAAGCGTTATCAGACATGACATTTGTAACTACCGCCATGGATCCATCGGGTGAAATTGCGGCACGGCGTGGTGCATCTGATTCGGGCGCTTCACCTGCTACCATGGAATCATCAAACTGGATGTCCCCGGGATCGGAAAAATCGTAGAAATAAATACCCTCATGACGGGTGGGATCAAATCCCACTACTTTGTCATCGACCGGGGAGACACAACCGAAATATTGACTGTATCCCCATAAACTTCCCGCGATATCCTCGTTTTCAAAATCAACTACTGTAAAACGATACTGCCCGCTGATGGCATATTCAAAATCGTTTGATACTCCCACCCAGAATGCCGTCTGGGTTTCAGTGAAAACTGTATAATCATCATCTTCAAAATCGAACAACGTGCACGAATTGTTACTGATTCCCAGGTAACCTTTGCTGCCATTGAAATTAACACCAACCTGGTATGTGCTGAGGTTATAACCGTTTATAACCAGGGAATCAGATATTGTGTATGTACCCAGGTCAATCTGGTAGGTTGTTATAACATTGTTGTCGGATATGGCCGCAACAGCTTTTTCACCATTTCCTGATACAGAAAACGCCCTGCAGGCTGTAATACCTTCTACTGTTTCATCAACCTCACCGGTTATACCATTTATAAACAGAATCATATTGTTGTTCTGGTCGCTGACCATCAGTGTATCGGTTCCGGGAAGAATCTCAAACTCGGTAAATTTTACAAACGATCTTCCACTTTCAGTGTTAGCGCCAAAGGAATAAAGCGAGATCGGGAAATCGTCAAATGTGTCTACGTGTTCGAGGTTTTCAAGGTCAATTACTTCCAGCTGATCGGGGATGTCACAAGCAACGTATGCCCTTGTACCAGCGTCATTGATATGAACTGTCCACGGCTGTTCAGCGGTTTCAAAGGTTGCTGCTGTGGAATAATCGTCAAGGTCGATTACGTAAATCATATCATCAAATGAACAGCTGACGACGGCATAATCGTCGGATACATCTATAAAACAAGGTTGATAACCGACCTCAATATTTATGATAGTTTCAAATGTTGAGGCATCGAACACCGTAATATTGTCAGTCATTCGATTTGTGAGCAGGATTCTTTCACCCTCGCGGGTAAAGACAGTCCGCCCCAGGAAATCACCTTCAGGGGCTTCACCAAATTCAATATCAAGGTTTGTCTCATCCAGTTCTTGGAGACAAAATAAATCGGTATAGGTAGTACCTGGATCGACTAGATTTTGTATAACAGGGGAATTGTCTCCATCAGGATTATGAACTTGTCCATAGGATAATCCAATGGTTAACACAAATAATGTCAAGATGCTTATAATCAAACGCATGGATTCTCCCTTCACTGTTGTAAGCAATATTTGAATTCAGAAATATATCGAATTGGGAAGGAAAGTAAAGAGATCAGGGGAGCGAGACCAGGTTATCTGCTGGAAACCTTGTAGATCTTCGCGTTCAACCTTTTACTTTTATCCAGATCACGTTGCCGTCACGTTTTATCGGACGTTTTGGGATCAGGTAGTTACTCTTGTAGATAACTCCGAGCACGAACCGGTTAAAAATAAATCCAACCTGTGTATCCAGACCTGTAGTAGCTACAGCTACAAATCCGCTAAACTTCAGTTTTTTCGCTTCTTTCAGAACTTTTAATCCACTTACCTGGCTTTCCATAGAAATATCAGTAACGATTCCATCAAAGCTGTTTAGAATATTGTTCAGCAGGTCAATCCCTTCAGCGGCTGAGCGAGCACGGGTAACTTCAGCTCCACGTTTCTGCAGGTCTTCGGTTATCGTTTTCGCGTAACGGTCATTATCATCGACCAGAAGCACATTTTGAGCTGCCGGAGGTTGCGATGAGTACCTCGTAAATCTAACTTCAGCCATGCAGGAATCCCTTGTTAAAAATATTTCGCCGGTTAATATAATTAATGATCGGTCTGCTCTCGTTATAATCGGACTCTCAATTGTACTCCGTTTAGCCGCCTCCGCGTCAGTAGGTCCGGGTTTTGATGAGGCGTATTACCATGCGTTCAGCCTCAACCTTGCACCAGGTTATTTCGATCATCCGCCCATGGTAGCGATCACTGCCGGAATCGGGCGGTGGCTTACCGGTATTCAATCGCCGATGACTTTACGCCTTGGAGCAGTGATATGGTTTACTATTGCCCTGATCGGTTTTTATCAGCTGGCGGGATTAATATACGGACGAAGGGCAGGAATACTCGCACTCCTTCTGCCGCACGCTTCTCCATTCTTTTTCGTCGGTGCCGGTGCGTTTGTAATCCCGGATAACGCCCTGACAGCAGCCTGGGTATGGTTTTTTTACGTTACCTGGCTTTTAAGACACCGACAGATATCGACCTGGACAGGATTTCCCCTGCTGGGGTTACTAACAGGTATCTCTCTCCTGGCAAAATATCACTCTGTCCTGCTGGTGGTTTGTTTTGTGATTCTCAGTGTTTTTGATATAAAAATCCGTCGCTGGTGGCTTAAACCGGAATTATACCTTGCCCCGGTATTGGCACTACTGGTTTTTGCTCCATGTATCATCTGGAATGCAAATAACGACTGGATCAGTTTCGCGGAACAGTTCGGCAAGGGAACATCTTCAGGGTTCAGGTTCAGGTTTGATCTTCTTGGCCAGGCAGTCGGGGGGCAGTTGGGTTACCTGACGCCATGGTTGATGTTTTTCCTCTGGTACGGGTCACTGAAGAAAAGAACGGAGAAAAAAGATGACCGATGGCTTCTCCCATTCTTTCTTGCCCCGGTAGCCATATTTACACTTTTAGGATTGACTCGTGGTATTCTTCCACACTGGACAATGCCCGGTTACATAGCTGCGATAGTCCTCACAGCAGGTTCATATTCATCTTCTCGTAAATCGTTCAAATTAGCAGGAATAGCAACCAGTGTGAATCTCCTCCTGGTTGTTTTAGTAGTAGTTCATGCAAATACCGGATTGTTCCCATTAAAGGCCAAGGTTGATCCCACACTTGATGCGGTGGGTTGGAGCGAGTCTATTCAGTGGCTGGAAGAAAATAATCACCTTTCCGAAAATGATGCCCTGTTTATTCATAAGTGGTTCACTGGGGGAGAAGTGGGATGGGCTGATAAAAATCGTCATCATGTAATTCATCTTGGTTCGAAACCTCACAACTATGCCTGGTGGAATAATCCTGGTGAAATAAAGGGTAAATCAGGAGTGTTTCTTTCACAAGCGAGATATGGTTTAAATGAAAAAGATGTTCAAAAGCTTCTGATTGATCGATTTAGAAATGTCCATGAAATTGAGGTGCCTGAAGTAACCAGGGGGAAAGATTCAATCGGTATGATAGCCTGGAGATGCGATTCACTAGTTGTTCCGCCAGACAGACCTTATGGCCCATTCAAAATTGAGTAAGAGTAAATACGGATGGCTGACAATTGATATGGAGTTGGAATTCTTTGTCCAACTTTGAATCTGCACCAGGTTGGAGCTATTTTATTATAATCATAGGATTCTAAAAACCTGGAGCCGGAAATGTTACTGAGAAACCTGTTTGCTTTGATTGTTGCCCTGATGATCAGCGTTAATGTCACCGCAACACCACTCCTTGATGTATATCTGCCGGACAGAATATCGTACAAGGAATTTATCCTCGGTGGATTTGATGTCCTCGAAATGGATAAGCTTCATGCCGAAATCGTAGGATGGCCACAAGATATAAACCGCTTAGAAGCATTAGGTTTGACCTATACAGTTATCGATGAAAATATAGAAGCTACGAATCGTTCTCATTTTAGTGATGAACTGGACGATATGGGTGGATTTCCGACGTTTGATGAAATAGGAGAATGGGTTGATAGCTTTGTTGTCAACAACTCGGATATAGTCAGTGGTCCGGATACAATTGGTTACTCTATCGAAGACAGGCCTATCTGGGCGATAAAAATCTCCGATAATCCGGAAGATGACGAGGATGAAACGGAGGTATTTATAAACGCGACCATTCACGCACGTGAAGCAATAGTCCCAATGATTGCCATGAATACCGCTGAAATGCTGGCTCAAAATTATGGAATAGACCAGAGAATAACGGATATAGTAGACAACACGGAGATCTGGATTTTGCCCGTTGTCAATCCTGACGGCTATACTTACAACGAAGAGATTGAGCCTGATGGTGGCGGTATGTGGAGGAAAAATAAACGCAGGTATAATGATTTACTTTATGGTGTAGATCTTAACCGTAATTTTGACTTTCACTGGGGTTATGATGACAGGGGATCATCACCTGAATGGAATGCTGCAACATATCGTGGGGATTCACCGGCGTCTGAACCTGAAACGCAGGTTATGCAGAATTTTGTCAACTCAAGGAACTTTGCAGCCGTAGCCAATTATCATTCCCACGGTGATATGATTCTTGTACCATACAGTTATGACCTGAGAGAATTTCCGGTTTTTTATGAAATATATATGGAATACGCATCATTAATGAATGAAACTCTTGGCTGGGATTACGGCAGGGGTCCATTGGTTTTGAATTACCCGGTTAACGGAGATGCAACCGACTGGATGGAAGGCGCGGCAGGCAATGACATATTTGCCTTCACCTTTGAAGTAGGAAACTGGGGTGAAGGTGGATTCTGGCCCTACGAACAATATGTAGATGAACAGATCGAGGAACAGGAAGAGCCGATGCTGGTGTTCCTGGAACTTGCTGCAGATCCATATATCCTCGGTTTTCCAAAATCTCCTGAAGTTGTGGTAATGGACAGCCTCGACAATGGCACCTGGAGCCAGGTTGACACTGTGGCAGGTGATTACAGGTTAGACTGGACTGTTGCAGAGGATACTCTCGGTAATATACCCGTCGCATACGATATACGAAGGTTGAGCGAACCTCAAACAGAAGATGGTGGCGACGGATTATATATCCCATGGGAAATGGATGGTTTCGAATTATCGAGTAGTCATTATGTAAGCTTTCCATACAGTTATTTCTCCGGAAGTGCTTCGAACCTGAACCAGTCACTTGAAGCCGATCATCCCTTATATGTAGTGGAAGGTGCTGTTTTAACTTTTATGACGATGTATGATATCGAAGCCGACTATGATTACGCATATGTCCAGGCATCTACTGACGGAACCCGATATGTAAACCTGGAAGGCAGCATTACTACGAATGATGATCCCAATGAGGTTAACTTGGGAAATGGTATCACCGGTTCCTCAGATGGTTGGATTGAAGCGCAATTCCCCCTGGATGAGTTTCATGGACAGCATATCTATTTGCAGTTTAAATACATAACTGATCAGTATGAGAATTTGGCTGGTTTTTACGTAGACGACATCTCTCCGATTCTCGGTTTTATTGAGAATGAAATAATCGCCGAGAGTGTGGTAGAAACTTCTTTTATGCTCAATGAGGGTGAAATCGAGGATACGCTCGAATACTGGTATGAAGTACGTTCCATAGACGCTGAAGATCAATATTCTAAGTGGTCAAATCCTGCCGGCGCTGTAGTTGTACCGGAAGTTGATGAGAATGATGCTAATGTAACAATCTCATTGCCGGATGATTTTGTTATCAATAAACCGTATCCAAATCCATTTAACGCCACAACTAATATCAGTTTCTACCTGCCAACCGAAAGATCAATCACAATTTCCGCGACAAATGTTATCGGTAGAGAGGTATTTCGTTCGGATTATCGAAAATTGAGTCAAGGTTGGCATGTTTTACCCGTTAATGGAGATGGATGGGCATCCGGAATATATTTCATCAGGGCATCTAGCCCGGGTGATTCCGGATCTGAAATTAACAGCATCCAGAAGGTCATCCTGTTGAAATAAAAATTGGTTGGATAGTTTAACCTGGTTCTCGAATTATGCAGAATCTGAATCAATATCCTTGATCAGTTTTCTCAGGTCATTTATATTCAATCGAGTTTTCTAATAGGGCGGAAATGATTGTGTTCAAAAGAACAGTAGTTAATTTCGTAATAATGCTTGTTTCCACACTTCTCTTAATCTCTCTCAGCTACGCTGATGATCCATATGCTGAGAGGTATGAAGAGGGTAGAGTTATCTACAAAAGCGGAAAGTTCAATTCAGCAATAAATCATTTTCGCCAGATGGTTAAGGACGACAGGAAACATGACCTGTCCGACAATTGCCAGTACTGGATCGGTGAATGTTATTTCGCAATGAAGATTTACGACCAGGCAATCATTGAATTTGACAGGACGCTGACTTTTCCGACATCCAATAAACGCGAAGACTCGATGTATAAGATTGCTTTATGTCATGAAAAACTGGGCGAACTCGTATTGGCGCGGGATATGTATACAAGGATGTTGTCCGAATATCCTGCCAGCCGTCATATGAATTATGTCCTGAAAAAAATTAAAGAGCTGGAAAACATTCAATAATTGATCCCAGGATAATGCAACATAGACATCTGCTCACCTCAAGAATATATAATAATTCTGAACTCCTTTTAATTATCAAGACATTAGTCGTTTTGACCGCGTTTTTGTGCCTGGTTCCGAAATTATATTCATTGGAATCGGATTCGGTTTCTCAGGAGCTCGCCTGGCCAATCGAAGGGCCGCATGTCTTTACCAGTACCTATGGAGAATATCGTCCCGACAGGTTCCATGCCGGACTGGATTTCAGCACAAACGGGGGAACAGGTCTGCCATGTTATGCCGTAGGTGACGGATTTATTACCAGGTTAAAAATAAGTTTTAACGGTTATGGAAAGGTTTTATACCTCCAGCTTGATGATGGCAGGTTGGCTGTTTACGCTCACCTTGACAGGTTTGTTGAAGAAATAGAATATGAAGTTCAACGGTTGCAGTTGGAAAAAGAGTGGTATGAGATCGAAACATTTTTTGAAAAGGATCAGTTCCGTTTTAAAAAGGGTGACCTGATAGGATATTCTGGTGATACAGGATCGGGTGCTCCACATTTGCATTTTGAAATGCGGGAAAACATGAGAACATCATACGATCCAATGCTCGATGGTTTAGTTTCTACTGATACCGAGTTACCGGTTATCGCAAAGCTTGCCCTGCGTCCCCTGGATGGTTCGAGCGAAGTTAATGGGGATATGCTGAATGTTGTCGGGAATGTGAATAAGGGGAGAGCTAACCAGGTTTCATTCTCGGGGAAAGTTGGTGTATCCGTCAGGGCACATGACCGATATAGCGGTACATGGTATAAACTTGGTTTGCACAAGTATGAGTTGTGGGTAGATGGTGAACTAAGACATGTGACTATGCCAGAGAGTTTTGATTACTCACTGAATCGCCATTCACGTCTTGACTTCGATTTTGAACTTATGAGACGTGGGTACAAAGGATTCAGACGCCTGTATGTTCTCGAAGAAAACAAGCTGGATTTTTATGACAACACTTTAAAAGGTGGAATTCTTGATTCTGAGGAACTGGGTGCAGGTGATCACCTGGTGGAAGTAAAAGTTTATGATTTTGCCGGTAATGTCACTTCCGCACAGTGGACCATTA
Source organism: bacterium (assembly GCA_028278125.1). The sequence goes on from JANQEY010000292.1 coordinate 24,334, forward strand.
CAGCCCTTGAAGAACCGACATTACCGACACCGTTAGGTAACGGTCCTTCCATGAACACGATAAGACGAAATATTGATGCAGATTCAGATAACATTGAGATCAGCATTGTAAATAATGTGGCGCGAGTTGTTGTGAACGGTGTTCCTGATTCAGTGAAGTCGGTTCATTTTACAATCTCATCTTTCCTGATGACTTTCCCCATGGTAGACCAGGGAGATGGTAAATACCTTGGAAGGGCGAATATATCACTGGATTTATATGATGAATTGATTTTTGCGGTCACAGCATACGATGACAGCTCAGTTATATTTGAAGCAGCGAAAAAGCTTTATATATCCGCGACCTCTAAAAATGTCAAAAGCGGCTGGTTCGCGCCTGACCGTGTTTTTTCGGTAGAATATGATAAAACTGACCTCTGGTTTGACCTGGTGTCTTCTCTTGAAATTCTATCCCCGGAAGAGAATCATATCTCCAACATATATTCTCTTAAACCTTATGAATATCCCTTTGCTAATCCATTTAAGCTGAGGTTCCACTCAGATGTTCCCTGGGATACCCACGCTGTGATAGTTTACAGGGAACTGGCTAAAAATGGCGAGTGGATGTTCCTTGGTAATGAAATCGAAGATGATGGTAAAACACTGGTTGCTGTAGCCCTCTCCAACGAGGATTTTGCTGTAACTATTGATACAACCGCACCTGAAATATTGAACTACAAACCCTCAGATATGTATGTCACCAGGGATCGCCAACCGGAGATTCAAATATTTCTTGAAGATACCCTCAGTGGACTTAATTTCCGTGAATCTGAATTCCTGCTGGATGGTGAAAAGGTTGTCTGGATATTTGATCCGGACAAGGACAAAATGTATTACCGTCCCTGGGCAGAACTTCCAGCCGGTGATCATACCTGGGAAATCTCGGTTCAGGACATGGTCGGAAATACTACAAAACACTCCGGTAAATTCACGATAATCAGGTAGATAATATTTCAGAATGTCGACAAGTTGGGAGAAGGTGTCTGAGGATATTGCGCTCTGTACCGATAGCCCTCGAACTGCGACAGTAACCGCTACAACCGACATCAAGCTAGGTTTTTCAGTGCGGATGACCTGGCAGCGGTAATAAATAATGATCCGGAATTTGGGTACCTGTTCTACCTTAATCTCTCAAAGATTCTGGCTGAGAGATTGATCACCGCCAACCAGAATGTAATCAAACTGACAACAGCATTCAGCCTTGCTTTACAGAGGGGAACATAATCAGGGAAGCACTAAAGAAATTCCCACATGTAAACAGACTGTACAAAGAATAATTAAGACAAGCTGATGGACAGTTAGAACGATCTTTCGCCTTGGTCTCTTATTCTTAGGTTGATAATCGAGATCGATCTCGAAATGTTTTTCTTCCCACCAGAATTGCGGTTCACTTTTTGTTGATGTCTTCATTTGTTTCTCCATGATTTGAATCTCCCAGATATACCCGATATTATTCGATATTTCGAAAAGTATAGAAATGAAAGAGCAAAAAAATTATTCCTTATTGGCTTCCAGGAAGAACATGGACAGGTCCATGAGGATTGCAGGATTCACCCTGCATTTTATCCTTTTACCATGTCTTTCCATCTCGATCAAACCAGCCTGTTTGAGTTCCTTCAGATGATGAGAAACCGTTGAAGGCGCGAGGTTTAAGTCTTCCGCAATTTCAGTCAGGCATGACCGAGCGTCAGTCATAGATCCCACATACGTCTTATCAGTATGAAGTTTTTTAAACATCAAGAACATTCTCAGACGGTTGGGATTCGATAACGCGTTAAAAATATCCGCGTATTTTTCGTTCTCTTTATTTCCATATTTCGACATGTTTCGAAATATAGAAGTGTTTTTTCGGAAAGTCAATAGATTATCAATAAATTGCTCAATCAGGAGATGTGCTCTCTCATTTTTGGTGACTCTTGATCATTCAGCTATTTATCATTATCTAACTTGATTGTTGTAATAGAGATATTGATTTTCAATTGTATGAAAAATACAAGGCAATTAAGACGTGGATATTCCGAAAACATACGATCCTAAAGAAATCGAGCCGAAATGGAGTGAATGGTGGCTCGAGAACAATACTTTCAAAACAGATCCCGATCCGGACAAAAAACCGTACTGTATCCTGATGCCGCCTCCAAATGTAACAGGCGTTCTGCATATGGGGCATGCTCTCCAGGATACTATTCAGGATACCTTGATCCGTTACTACAGGATGAAGGGCTACGAATCCCACTGGCAGCCGGGTAAGGATCATGCTGGCATTGCGACTCAAACAGTTGTTGAGAAAAAACTCGCAGAGGAAAACAAACCGGATCGTGTTAGACTGGGACGGGATAAGTTTATCGATGAGGTTTGGAAGGTAGTTGACCAGAACCGTGACGTAATTACAAAACAGAAATCTGCGTTAGGTGATTCGGCTGACTGGTCCCGTGAACGGTTTACCCTGGATGAGGGCCTAAGTCGGGCTGTTCGAGAAGTATTTGTCCGTCTTTATGACGATGGTCTGCTCTATCGTGGCCCCTATATAGTTAACTGGTCGCCGAAAATGCGTTCAGCCATTTCCGACGAGGAAGTTGATCACAAAGAGGAAGAAGGCTCCCTCTGGTATATCAGGTACCCCGCGACAGACGGCAGTGAAGGTGTTGTAGTAGCGACAACCCGTCCCGAGACGATGCTGGGTGATACGGCAGCGATGGTACATCCTGAAGACGACAGATACAAACACCTGATCGGTAAGGAGGTTGAACTTCCGCTCACCGGAAGAAATATACCGGTTATTGCTGACGAATATGTAGACAGGGAATTTGGAACCGGTGCCGTTAAAGTTACACCGGCGCATGATCCCAACGATTTTGAAGTTGGTAAGCGGCATGATCTTCCAATGCCGATTGTCCTGGATACTTCTGCAAAGATTTGTGCACCGGCACCTGAAAAATATATCGGGATGGATCGTTATGAGGCGAGGAAGGCAATTCTTGTTGACCTTGAAGAAGCCGGATTGCTTGTTAAAACAGAAAAATATACCCACTCGGTTGGTTATTGTCATCGTACTAAGGTTCCAATTGAACCATACCTGTCAACACAATGGTTTTTAAAGATGGAAACTCTTGCGGGTCCGGCAATTGAAGCTGTCCGCGATGGCAGGGTTAAATTTGTCCCAAAACGTTGGGCTAAGGTTTATTACCAGTGGCTGGAAAATATCCGTGACTGGTGCATCAGCCGTCAATTATGGTGGGGACACAGGATTCCGGCATGGTACTGCGATGATTGCAACCATGTTAATGTATCACGAGAAGATCCAACGGAATGCGAGAAATGTGGATCAAAGAATATCCGCCAGGATGAGGATGTTCTTGATACATGGTTCTCCAGCTGGTTATGGCCGTTTTCCACGTTAGGCTGGCCAGATGATACGGAAGAGATGAAATATTACCATCCCACCGATGTACTTGTCAGTGGTTATGACATCATCTTTTTCTGGATCGCCCGGATGATTATGGCTGATCTCTATTTTACCGGTGAGATACCTTATCACACTGTTTATATCACGGGAATGATCAAGGACAAACTGGGTCGCTGGATGTCCAAGTCGCTGGGTAATGGTATTGATCCGCTTGAGATGATTGATAAGTATGGTGCCGATTCCGTTCGTTACAGCCTGGTTGTCCTGACAACCGAGGGACAGGATATCAATCTCGATCCTACCCGTTTTGAAATGGGACGGAACTTTACCAACAAAATCTGGAACGCGTTCCGTTTCCTGACGACTTACAAATTTACCGGCAAGGGAACTGTTGATGACCTGGAACCTCAACTGGCGGATCACTGGATCCAGGGACGTTTTATTGAGACAGTCAGAGAAGTTGAGCAGAAGATCGCCAGGTACCGGCTGAATGAGGCATTACTTGCGATTTATCGTTTCACCTGGAACGATTTCTGTGACTGGTATATTGAGACCATCAAACCACGGATTGCGGAAGGTGCTGATCCTGTCCAATCAGATGCTACTTTGCAGTACGCCTATGACATGATGGAAAATATCATCCGGTTGTTGCACCCGTTTATGCCATTTATCAGCGAAGAGATTTTCCAGTTGATGCCTGATATTGATGGAATATCTCTTGAGGAAAACAGGAATCAGTCAATTGCCAATTCACCCTATCCAGAGGCAAAGGGTAAACGGATTGATAAAAAAGCTATCAAAGAATTTGAATATATCAAGGAAATAGTAAAAGCTATCCGAAATATACGTGGAGAATTACAGGTTCCACCTTCTAAGAAGGCTGTCCTGAATATCCCTTCGACCGATCCGAACAAAGACCTGGTCGAACGCGAATGGACCACTGTAGCGCGCCTGGCCCGTCTTGATAATATGGCTGTTGTGGAGAGCAAACCTCCTCAGTCAGCAACAACAATCGTAGCAGGACGTGAAATATATGTGCCCCTGGCTGGATTAATTGATATTGACGCTGAAAAATCCAGGGTAAGCAAAGAGATCGCCAAGATTGAAGGTTTATTGAAGGGAATTTCCGGCAAGTTGTCAAACGAGAAATTTGTTGCAAACGCTCCTGAAGAGGTTGTCAACAAGGAGCGGGAAAAACAGGCTACCTTTAACGAAAAGCTTGAAGTTTTAAAACTTCACCAGGCGGATTTGGATTGAGCAGTAATTAGATAATAGAAGAGCCCGGATTGATTTACATTCCGGGTTTTTAGTTTGTGCTGGAAAGATGATTGTAATATTCTTAACATTCAATTCGATCTAGTTTCCATATGATAATGCCGGAGGGATCAACCATGCATACTAAGAAAACAGCTTTCCTGGTACCATTAATTCTCTCGTTCATCCTGCCGACCATGGTTACTGCCACAAAACCAATGGAATCTACGGCTATCACGATCTATAACGATAACCTCGCGCTAGTTCGTCAAACTTTCCCATTGATGCTGGAAAAAGGAAGGCATTCGTATTCCTATGACGGTGTAGCATCCCAGATAGATCCCACATCTGTTCATTTTAAAGCTGATGGAATCAATGTGCTTGAGCAGAACTATGAATATGACCTGTTCGATAACCTGACTCTCATGAGGAAATTTGTCGGCAGTACAATTGAGGTCAAGTATCCCGAGACGGTCATCAGGGGAAAATTATTATCCGCCAAGGAGCCGTTAATTGTTGAAACTTCTGATGGCAGGATAAGGACTCTTAACCTTGATGAGATAATCAGTGTTGATTATCCCCAGGTACCGGAAGGGCTTGTTCTAAAACCGACTCTTCGCTGGGATTTGTATTCAGATAAAAAAACTAACACTAACGCGGAGATGAGCTATTTAACGCGCGGCATCTCCTGGGAAGCCAGCTATGTTGCTGTTGTCAGTGAAAAAGACGACGCCCTCGAGTTCTCGGGCTGGGTGCAGATAGACAATAATAGCGGGGCTACTTATTCTGACGCCAAGTTGAAACTGATGGCGGGTGATGTAAGAATCGAACGGGAATACAGGGGAAGACGGGACCAGAAACACGTAGCCTACGCGATGGAAGAAGTTGATGCAGGTGGGTTTGAAGAGAAGAGCTTTTTCGAATATCATCTCTATACTTTACCTCGTCCTGCGACTATTCGTGATAAGCAGAAAAAGCAGATCACATTGTTCCCATCGGCTGAATCTGCCGCAAAAAAGGTATTGACCTATAATCCCCGTTTCGATGATAAAAAAGTTGAAGTGGCGATGGAATTCGAAAACACTGAAGGCAATGAACTTGGTATTCCCTTGCCCCGTGGGAAAGTCCGGCTGATGAAACGGGACAGTGATGGCAGCCTTGAGTTTATTGGTGAAGATCGAATTGACCACACTCCCAAGAATGAAAAGGTCAGGCTGAGAACAGGTAAGGCTTTTGATATCGTCGTAGAACGTGTTCGCAAAGATCAGCAGGGGAGAAGTGGAGAATGGCAGGAATTAGAATTTGAAGTAGAGGTCAGGAACAGTAAAGAAGAGGATATAGAAGTAATTGTGGTTGAGAATCTTTATAGAAACTGGAAAATCCTTTCGGAAAATCTCCCTGGAAATAAAAAAGATGCAATGACTTATGAATGGAAAGTCCAGGTTCCGGCTGAAGGAAAATCGATGTTGAAATACAGATATAGAATATGGTGGTAAAAACACGTGTCCGGAAAAACTGCTCCACTTGATTTAGCCGTTCGTTTTATTCGCGGGATAGGACCCAGGAAAGGTGAAGCCTTCGAAAAGACAGGCGTTTTTACCCTGCGTGACCTTCTCTATTATGTACCACGTAGGTACCTGGATCGTACATCAACTACACCTTTGGGTGAGATAGAGGAACCCAGTGAAGGTGAGATTACAGTTGCCGGTGAAATAACTGATGCTCGAGAAATACGACGTAAGGGTGGAAAGAGCCGCTATGAAGCATTGCTGGAAGATGGTACCGGTAGTCTTTCTCTCATCTGGTTCCGTAAGATTCACCAGATAAAACGTTGGATCAGACCGGGATACAAGGCCGCGTTTTCAGGGAAAGTAAATGCTTACGGATCAGACCTGCAGATTGCACATCCCGAAGTAACATATCTCTCAAAAGGGGAAGCGGAAGATCTTAGATCAGGAGAGGGACGTTGGGTAGCGCTATACCCCGGTGGTAAGGATTTTGACAAGGTAGACCTGGATTCACGTGGATTAAGAAACCTGATGAACCGTGTTGTTGGCGAGTTTATCGGATCGATTCACGATCCCTGGTCTGAGGAATCGCTGAAGAAGCTTGGCCTGGTACCATTAAATCAGGCAATCCAGGGAGTTCACCGCCCAAAGAATTCTGCAGAACATGCTAAGGGGTGGGAACGTTTAAAATTCGATGAACTCCTGATGCAGCAACTTCTCTGGGCCTGGACCAGAAGAAGCAGGCAGTCAAAATCGAGGGGCATCGCTTATCCTCAGGTAGGAGATACAACCAGGACATTAATAGAGCAGAAACTGCCGTTTAAGCTCACTGAAGCCCAAAAGCGTGTCCTCCACCAGGTATGGGACGACATGAAACATCCTTACCCCATGAGCAGGTTGATACAAGGTGATGTTGGTTCAGGCAAAACAGTTGTTGCATTGATCGCGATGATTATCGCTGTTGAAAACGGATATCAATCGGCTCTGATGGTCCCTACCGAGATATTGGCTGAACAGCATTACCTGACAAGTCACCGTTTCCTCGAAGGTCTTGGAGTAAAGGTTCTCCTGTTAACCGGAAGCAGTAAGACAAAACATAGAAAAGAGGTCCTGGCGCAACTTGAAACAGGAGATCCCTGTATAATAATTGGCACTCATTCACTCATCCAGGATGCTGTGTCTATTCCGAAACTCGGAATGGTTGTAATCGATGAGCAGCACCGATTTGGTGTCGCACAACGATTTAAACTGATCAATCCAGAGATAGTTGTGAAACCTGATGTAATGGTTATGACCGCTACTCCGATACCACGTTCACTGGCTATCTCGTTGTATGGTGATCTCGAGGTCAGCCGCCTTGATGAAATGCCACCGGGAAGGGGAACTATTAAGACTAAGGTGTATAATGGGGAAAAAGATCGCGATACAGTATATAAATCCGTTCGGAAGAAAATAGAGCAGGGCGGAAGGGCTTACGTTGTTTTTCCTCTTGTGGCGGAATCGGAAAAACTTGATTTACAGGCTGCGATTGAAAGCCGGGATCTGTTACTATCAACATATTTCCAGGGAATGGAAGTTGGCTTGCTTCATGGCAGGATGAAGATAGAAGAAAAGGAGTCTGCCATGCGTCGTTTCGCTTCCGGTGAAACACCGGTGCTTGTTTCTACGACAGTGATTGAAGTTGGTGTGGATGTTCCTGAAGCGACTGAGATGGTGATAGAACACGCGGAACGTTTCGGATTGGCACAGCTCCATCAATTGCGCGGAAGAGTTGGACGTGGAGGGCGTGATTCCAGGTGTTACCTTGTAGGTTATCCTCCAGTCAGCAAAACTGCACGTTCAAGGCTTAAAACAATGGCACGAACAATAGACGGATTCGAAATCGCTGAGGAAGATTTACGGATCAGGGGAGCGGGAGAATTTTTTGGAATCCGGCAACATGGATTACCTGAACTAAGGTTTGCCGATCTTGTTGAAGACCAGGGATTGCTCCTGAAAGCGCGAAGGGTTGCCGACAATCTCCTGGAGCGCGATCCGAAACTGGAAAATCATCCAGGAATAAGAAGAGAATTTGAGAGAGTTGCCCTGAAACGTATTTCGTGGCTTGACGCAGGATAGCTGAGGAGTAAATGCGAAGGTAGCTGTGAAAAAGGTCGATTTTCGACAGGTGTTGTTTTCAAGTAACTTGCGGCATTTCCTAAACGCGTTCTGATTTATTATATTTCTTGTTTAGACTAGATGATGAGATTATGAGTAAAATTATTGCGGTTGCAAACCAGAAGGGTGGTGTGGGTAAAACCACAACTGCCGTTAATCTGGCTACGGGATTAGCCGTCGCGGAAAAACGTACACTCCTGGTCGACCTCGATCCACAGGGTAATGCCACTAGTGGCCTGGGAGTCCGTGTTGAACAGGGACAGCCTTCTGTTTATCACCTGATGATTGGCGCTGCCGAACCTGAGAGCACCGTTGTCCATACTG
>JANQEY010000222.1 GCA_028278125.1 bacterium
GCTGCAAACCCAGGGTAGCAGCGCAGATCCTGTTTGGGCCAATGCAACCGTTGACACCAACCTGGGCAATGACGACCAGACTTTAAGTGGTGCTCGCACGGTTACCATGAGCGGCAACAGCTTAACTTTAGACGGTACGGGCGACATTGTGCTGGCGGATTCAGGTAATATCACCACAGCCGGTGATGTAGCGGTAAACGGCGGGGACATCACCTCAACAGCAACCGCGCTCAATATGGATGTCGCCGACACCGGCACCATAGCGTTGCGTGACGGCACCAACAACCTGTTGACTGTGGCAGATGCCGGCACAATCGGTAATGTGACTGCCACAGGTACTCTGACCGCTTCGGGAGGCAGTATAACTAGTGGATCTGATGGAAATGATGGATCATTAGTAATTTATTCTGAGCAAGGTGGGACAGACTATTCTTACACGATCAACCCTAATGCTGCGGCAACACAGAACGTTACTCTTACCTTACCTGCTGATGATGGTACAGCAGATCAGATTCTGCAGACCGATGGTTTGGGGAATCTAAGCTGGGGATCAGCCAGCGGCGGTATTTACAGCGGGGACGGCACAGCGCCATCGGATGTGGATGTAACGGTTACCGACAATATTGATTTTGACAGCGGCACACTATTCATTGACGGGACGAACAATCGAGTTGGTATTGGAACAACATCGCCGAGAGGAATACTTGACGTAAGGACCGGAGCTGGAGGTAATGTATATCTAACTAATGACACAAATACTGGTACAACCGCAAGCGCATTTATTCCAGGTCATGTTTACTTTGCCCCTTATAACGGAGGTAATAATGTATATCTACAAGCGAGAAGAGAAAATGATAGTGGGAGCCTAGACATGATACTTAGAACTTCAAACGGAGGTTCTGTGAATGATGCTTTGAAACTATCAGCTGTCGGTGACGTTACAGTACCAAGAGTCTATAGCAATACTACAGGAAGTGGGGCTAATGTTAATGTAGATAGCGCTGGTGTGTTGCGGAGGTCTACTTCTTCAAGGAAAATCAAGAAAGACATCAAGTATGCTGGAGTTGACCCTAAGCTTGCCTTGCAGTTTAAGCCTGTTTCATTTAATACTAAAGACAATAAGGCTCATTTAGGTTTTATTGCTGAAGATATGCGAGGCATTGATGAGAGGTTCGTGAACGGTGACCCCGAACTTCCTGGTCTAGAGATGAACGCAATTGTTTCAGCTTTGACTGCTACTATCCAAGAGCAACAGAAGCAAATAGACAAGCTGGAAGCAAGGATAGAGAAGCTGGAAAAGTTTTTAGAGAATAAATTAGGAGTAATACAATGATTGATGAATTAAAAGCTAAATTGTCTACCCAGGAAACTGAAAACGATTAAAAGGGGACAGGTAAATAATGATGAACTTGTAAAAGGTCCTCAACCTCGTCATACCCGCGCAGGAGGTTGTGTCATTATACACAATGTGGTACTACGAGGAATAATCCTCAGGGCTAAAGCCCTGGCCTACAATGATAATAGTCTGATTATATATAGTTTGTTTCTATCAAATCGAGATAAAAATGGAGAAAATCGTAAAAACGACCAAGAGATATGTCATCGTTATCATATTTGTCTTTTTTAACATTCCCTGTTTTGCCCAGCCTGACAG
>JANQEY010000317.1 GCA_028278125.1 bacterium
CGTGAGGGTACTTTTTTTAGATGTCTTTTCCCTGGTATTTGCTAAACAAATATCAGTTTCTCTATTGAGAATTTCACCAGTCTTGGTTAATTTCAGCGGGTTATAAATTACCTGTTTATTGAATTAAGGAATCCGGTTTTGGGATTTAATCCATTCGCTATTTTTAAGAAGAGTCCACCCACCCTTGTTTTCGTCTGCTCGGCAAATATTACAAGGAGCCCATATTTTGAAGCGCTTTTCAAAAAAATAATTGCTGAGAAACCAATTCCTCTCCTGAGCGACCTTGCTGTTACTTCCGCCGGTGTGAATGCCCGTCCAGGATCACCAATCCATCCGGTGATTTCCATTATCCTCAAGATGGACGAGATAAAGTTTATTGGTCACCGTGCTAAAAGATTCGGAGCTCGTCTCGCTAAAAAAGCCAGCCTGGCCCTGGTGACTGAAGAATGGCAGAAGAAAAAGATCCTGGATGATTTCCCGAAGATGGATGGTAAGGTTTTTACTGTCCTCGAATATGGACGCAATGAGGGCAGTTTAAAATCTCTTGATACAATTGATATTGCTGACCCTACGGGTATGGAAGTTGACGATTTCCGTGAATTTGTCGAGATCGCAAACAACGAAGCGGAACGGATTCGTAATGTTCTTGCGATAAATGGACTTTGAACCGAATCTAACAAAGATTGCATCTAATATTTTCTACAAATAATAAAATAAAAATCAATGAAAATATCTTGTTGAATTAGGTATTACATGTTGTCATATTGTTAATAAATAGCCTCACATACCTCAATTCTTACACCATCAAATCTGGTAAGGGGGAGTATAATGTCTTCAACAGTATTTTTGCTTGGTGAAGAAAAAAACGATCTAGTCATGTTACCTGAAAAAGGTTATGTAACTGAAGATCAACTCCAACTTTATTTAGCTAAATATCCAGAACTTTTACCGGGCGATCAAATCGATCCAGACAGACCACGACGTTGGCTTTTGGTCAGGAGAGAAATGCCTGTCTTTGGAAGCCAGAATCAAAATCGTGATTGGAGTTTAGATCATTTGTTTTTAGACCAGGATGCTAGGCCTACTTTCGTCGAGTGTAAAAGGTCCAAGAATCCTGAAGTGAGACGTAAAGTTGTGGCTCAAATGATAGAATACGCAGCAAATGGTTCAAGATATTGGAATATAGATGATATTAAAGACGCAGCTGAAAATGAAGCAGGTGGAGAAATTGAGTTAGAGAAAAAGTTGGAAAAACTGTTAGATGAAGACTCTAATGAAGATGATCAAATCGACCTATATAAGTTTTGGGAAGCAGTAAAACATAACCTAGAGAAGAAAAAACTTAGACTCATATTTGTTGCAGATTCAATTCCAATTGAACTAAGAAATATGATAGAATTTTTAAATGAAAAAATGGTCGACGTAGAAGTTCTCGGTGTCGAAATTAAACAGTTTCAACATATGAATGCTGATCAGAAGGTTCTGGTTCCTAGAGTAATTGGATTTTCAGAGAGTGCAAGAATTCGAAAAGGAATGAAATCAAAAACAACAGAGAAACAATTCATACATAATTGTTCACAACCCTCACGAGATTTTTTTTCATACTGTCTTAGTAAAGCTAAAAGTCTAAATCACCAGATTTACTGGGGTGAAAAAGGCTTTTCATTAAAAATCTATTCTCCAGTTCTTGATAAAAAGATTACTTATGTACAAGGGTATCCAGATGGATCGCGATTTGAAGGATTTTGGATAATATTCAATAACGGTGTTTCTGACATTGAAAATTATACTGAAATAAGTGAAAAAATTCTACAAACTCAACTTTTTGAATCTTTTGAAACTAATAATCTAAAATCACTAATATCAGTGGACAATATTGAAAAACTTAAGAAAGTATTCGATCTTTTAGTTGAAGAATTAAAAGGATTCGTTTAGATATAACTCTTTCTTAATAAAGAAGGAGAACTTCAAACTGCATTGAAAATGAAACACGCAAACCAAACTTTCAGAGGACAACAGAAAATCCTTTCTTATAACTTTAGAAATCCAAAAACATTTTATGATTCTGGTTTCAGAAATCCTTACCACTCGCTTAAAGTTGTCTCCGACCAGGTTTAAACTTCACTTCAACCTTCTTTCTCTGTAAAACATTCATTTAGGCCTAAAACTTCTCTTTTTCTCCAGGAAAAGCTCCAGTGATCGAGGAGCAAGAGTTAAAGTTTTTTGTTCAGGATTCCGATAAGGATTACGAAAGGATACCTGAAAATATCGGGGAAATCTCTTTAATCGAAGAGGTGAAAGAATAATCCAGAGATGGTCGTAGTCTTTTAAATAGAAGGTAAACGAGGAAACAAAGAAGAAGGAAAAGAAGATAAATTGGGTGTTCGTCGCCACTCCCCAGGCCGCGTATGAGCATCCGTAACAGCTTGATTAATACTGAAAGGTATGTAGCTCTTCTCAAGCTACCGAACCGAAGGAGGTGCCTATGAGTACCCGGATTAACCAGAACGTGCTATCGCTGACTGCGCAGCGCAGTATCTATGCGTCGCAGAACGACCTTGATGAGGCGATAACACGCTTGAGTTCGGGCTTAAGGGTCAACTATGCCTGGGATGACCCTGCCGCTCTGAACATTTCAGAGCGATTTCGAGCGCAGATCGCTTCAATGGTTGAAGCGGAGAAAAATGCAGGATATGCAATCAATGTCATTCGCATGGCGGACGGCGCGTTAAGTGTTATCGACGAAAAGTTGATACGAATGCGTGCACTGGCTGTCCAGGCATCGAATGGTACTCTCAGCGACTCGGATCGCCTGGCGTTACATCTCGAATTTGCCAGCCTGCGAAGTGAAATCACAAGAATTGCCCGGTCAACAAACTTTAACGGTAAATTCCTGCTTGATGGTAGATGGTCAGCGGAAAATGCCACGGGTGTAAAATTCCACGTTGGAATCTTCAATACGGATAATGTCGATTATTATTTCGTGGAGATGGGTAATGTTACTGCCCAGGCGTTGGGAATTGCTGACCTTGACCTGACTAATACCCTAACAGCCCAGCAGGCAATTACAACCATGGATAATGCGATTGAGTCCAAGGACTCAATTCGATCCAGGCTCGGATCATATGTAAACCGTCTGCAGAACACAATTCTCAATCAGCAGATTACACGAGAGAGTTCCGTAGCGGCGGAGGAGATGATTCGAGACGCAGACATCGCGGAGGAAATGAGCAATTTCGTTCGCGCCCAGATCCTGATGCAATCCGGTATTTCCATGTTGACTCAAGCGAACATGGTACCGCAAATGGTTGCCCAATTAATTGGTTAGTTAAATGTTTTTTAATAATCGCCCGAACTGTTCGTCACAAGCAAGGAGTAAGACCTTATGAGTCTACCCAGTCAAAAACTATACAGCATCGGGCAGGTTCATGCGATCACGGGTATTCCCAAACCCACCCTGAGATTCTGGGAGAAGGAGTTTTCCAATTATCTCAGGCCGTATCGAACACCGGGCAACCAGCGGCGATATGATGACACAGCGGTACGATTGATTGAACGTATCGACCGCCTTGTTCATAAAGAAGGATACACGCTTGAAGGAGCCCGGCGAAAGCTCGCGGCCGAAGAAGCTGCCAAGGAAGCAGCCGAAGCAGCGATGCCAGGAATGGATGAGGTACGGGTTAGCCAGCTCGCAGAAACTATGTCTGATTATATATTGAAAAAACTGTTTTCCCGAACACAAGTAGATAATTCGAACTAACCTCCAGTTCGAACGCACCGAGTTTCGGGGCGGTCGCCATTGGCGAGATTGACAGGTGCGCGTTTGGTGGGCAGTAGCCCCTGTTCTTTGACAACCAGGTCTGACGATCGTGAGGAAAGCTCTTGCTCATATCGAAGCAATATGCTTCGGGAAGGATGATTTATTCCATGTTGGTAATAACATCCTGGCTGCATCACGCCTCAGACCCTTGCAGGAATGAGGGCAAATGGTGCATTGATAGCGCCAACCACCCAGGAGGTAGATATGAGTACCCGTATCAACCACAATGTCCTCTCCCTTAATGGACAGAGGAATATCTGGAATACCCAGAACGATCTCGATCAAGCTATTACTCGATTGAGTTCCGGGCTCCGGATAAACGCCGCTTGGGAAGACCCTGCCGGACTGGCGGTAAGTGAGCGTTTTCGTGCCCAGATAGCTTCCATGGAGGAGGCTGAACGGAACGCGAATTATAACGTGAACCTGCTTGCCACTGCCGAAGGAGCCCTTTCCGTAGTCGATGAAAAATTGATACGAATGCGCTCACTGTCAATTGAGGCATCCAACGGTGCATTGACGACTTTGGATCGTGCTGCGCTCGATGTTGAGTACCAGCTACTGAAGTCGGAGGTCACCCGGATTGCCGCAACGACCAATTACAACGGTCTCTATCTCATCAACGGAGATTTTTCCGTTGGGAGTACGGTACACCCGCAAGGCATCAAGTTTCATATCGGGACGTTTAACGTAAGGAACCAGGATTATTATTTTGTCAATCTGAACGACATGCGAAGTAATGCACTTGGGATAGGAGACACAAATCTTCTAAACACCCTAGCCGCACAACAAGCAATCGAAAGATTGGATACAGCAATCGACAGTAAGGATACCGAACGTACACGGGTCGGTTCTTATGTCGAACGTTTACAAAATACAATTCTTAACTTACAAGTCTCACATGAAAATGCGGTAGCTTCTGAATCACAAATTCGTGACGCGGATATTGCCGCAGAGATGAGCAACTTTGTTCGGGCTCAGATCCTGATGCAATCGGGAGTATCGATGCTTGCTCAGGCCAACATGATCCCGCAGATTGTGGCAGGCCTGGTCGGGTAGCGGAGAGACCGCAACCGGATGACCTGCCTCGAATATAAAGATGCCCACTTCGAAAGAAGTGGGCATTTTTTTATCAATTCATGTAGCCCGGATTGCGCACCTAGTGCGAATCCGGGGTTATTGCTTATCTTGCAAGCAAAACCTTTGCAATGTGTTCCATTGCAGGTGTTTTTGCCCGTATAAAATAAATCCCACTGGAAAAACCATCCAAATTGCAGTTAAAGTCCATGTGACCCGGTACCATTCGTCCATTAAATATTCCCTTAACTTTTTGACCTAATATGTTATACATCTCAATCTCAAGAAAACCCGGTTCAGCAACGGTGACAGTCAAGCTAAAATGTGAGTTGAAAGGATTCGGCCAGGCATCTACTACCAGGTAATCAACAGGTATTTCTGAATCAGTATGTTGCGCCTTTACAGGAAGCAAGTCAGGTATCAACTGATCCCAGGGACCTCCATAAAGGCCGATATCATTCCTTAATCCTCCCATAGATGGAAATAAGGCATATCCCGGATTATTAGGATCTTGAATGTCATTGTATACTTCGTCCGGATTACCGGCATCTATGCAAGGTGAATTTTCAGACAGGTAATAATACAGGCTGTCAGTAAATTCGGGATTTCCAGCGATGTTACCATCGCCTTCATATCCCTCTTCAACTAGGCTATAACTTATGTGCAAATTATCATTATCTTGCGGAATATTATTGAAATTGTTCCATAGTATACTGTTGTAAATATTAACTTCAGTGCTGGAGAAACTCCATCGGTAATAAATAGTAGTATCATTGTTAGTAAATACACAATTAGTAATATGCATATCTCCACCCTGGGCATATATTGCCTGGCTATTTCCACGAAATATTGTTCTGTTAAATGATAAGTTGCGTGGATAGCTTGAATAGATACCAATTGTAGAATGATTTTCTATCAGGCATCCATCAATTACAGTTCCAGAAGAGTCTCCTTCTATTCCTTCTCCCAAAAAAATTCCTGTTTCCGCATTCTTTATGCGAGAATTTGATACTTTTAGGTATCCACCTTCAATAAATAATCCATACATACCACCAACAAAATCCAGATTTTTCAGAGAGGAGGTTGTCCCGTTAATATTGGCAATAGCTGTCCTGTTGAGAGTATCTGATACAAGAGTAGCGTAGCCATTCTGGGGACCTGAGATAGTTAATCCCTCGTAAGTAAATACAGGGAATTCCTGATCAGAGGAGGAATCGTAGATCCCTTCCGCAAGGTGTACCTCGAGAGAATCAGTTTCAACACTACTGACACGAAGCGTAGCGAAGTAAACTGATTGTACTGCCTGGTCAGGAGATAATCCGCTGTGAGAATTATCACCCCACGGTGATACATAAATTTCAGTTGCCTGGTCGCTATTATCAATTATGGGTGTGTTGATAAATACAGTTGCGCTTTCTGGCAAAACGGTGAGATAGTTGGGATCAGAAACAGTAAAAGTGTCACACCAGATTTCGGTCGGTTCTACATCGATAAAAGTGATTTCCCTGCCTGTTGGTCCATAGTTGTAATAGATATTATTCGGATTTTCTTCTGTTCCAATTATGGGTGTAGCTCCATCAATATAAACACCGTAACCTGAACAGTTTCCATACGATCCGTGTTCAATTATTGGGAGATAGTTATGGGTAATCGTGTTTCCTTCCAAAAGTGGAGAACATTCATTAAAAATATTAATCCCAGCCCCATTCATTCCTGAATTGTGTGATATAAGGTTATCCGAAATAAATGCGTCTGATTCTCGAATGTAAATCCCACCACCACTTCTGCTGGAATGATTGCAGGTGATTTGATTGTCTCTTATCCTAGCTTCTGTGTTGATACATCCTATTCCTCCACCGAAACCATGCCAACCTGAACCAACACCATAACCCGCATTATTATTGCTTATTATATTATGATGAATTTCCGGGGCTCCTCCACTTATACCAATTCCGGCCCCCCAGGCATATCCCATGTTAGTACCAACAGTATTGTTTTGGATCAGGTTACAATATATCTCCGCTGAAGTCGAATCACAGAAAATACCTGCGCCAGCTCCTCCTGCGTCATGATGCTCGAAACGGTTATCCTGGATAATACAATGATGAATTTTAGGTGATCCTCCATCAATCCTGATTCCGCTCCAGTAACCGTTACGAACAGTAAAACCAGCAAGTTCAGCGCCGAAACCTTCACCGTTTACAAGAGAAACTAAACCCAGGAAAGTCCAATCCCATTGAAATTCATCTGGACCTATCAGAGTAGAATCGATTGCGGTTGTATCCCCATCCAAAATCCAGGTGGAAGCAAGAACTATCTCTTTTCCCTCAATGGAAATTCTGTCAGGATATACACCAGGTTGGACAAGCACGGTGTCACCGTCAATTGCCACGTCAATTGCCGCTTGTATTGTATCATAATCTGCGGGAACATTTATGATGGTAGCTTGTGAAGGTGAAATAAGGAACAGCAAAAGGGATAATCCCAGAAAATCACGTAAAGATTTCATTATCGATTCCAAGTTGAAGGTGACTTAAGATTTAATGGGATGCGTTATTAAGTTAACAAATCAGAATTTCAAAAACCAGCGTGAGCTGCGATGATAAAAAATTAAACCTGGAAAGTCACCAGCAGCACACCACCAACACCCATAATAATACCCACAAGCCGGGCTTTGGTGATCTTTTCACGCAGGAAGATTGCCGCGAAGATGAAAATGAAGATATTCGCGGTCTGGTTCAGGGCGGAGGCAGTTGAAGCCTGGGTGAATTTCATGCCGCCAAGCCAGAGCATCAAGGCAAGATAGGTCCCTACAAATGAACCCGGGATCATATATTTGAAGTTCCTGACATCCTTGAAGGTCCTGATATAACCATTACGATTCTTATGGAAGAACATTACTACAAAGAGGACAATAATCCCACCGGCAAGCCGTACTTCCATAACCCAGAGCAGGGGATACTGTTCCAACAGCGGTTTTACCCAGACAATTCCCACAGCCATCGCAGCCTGCGCGGTTAATCCATAGATAATTCCCTTGATCAACCGTTTACGATCGATTGATTCAGTCTGTTTCTCCCAGGTGACTGAAAAAACGGCTGTAACGATCAGCACAACGCC
This sequence comes from bacterium, assembly GCA_028278125.1. Next base: position 8,015 of record JANQEY010000317.1, read on the forward strand.
GACAATCTGTAAAACACCAAGGCTTTCACCCAGCCACAGGATCGAAAGCGAGATGATGAAGGGACTATAGGCGCAATCTACAATGGCGGTTCGTGACGCTCCCAGCAGGTTCAGGCTTTTGAAAAACAGGGAGTCAGCCAGTCCGATTCCAAGTGCTCCACTTGCCAGGAATACAAGGTAGACATTGGCTGGTGCGGGAAGAAGTATTATCTGACCCAGTATTAACATCGTGGGGATAATCAGGATAAACGCGAATATGTTTTTAAAGATGTTAAGTGCATTTGGTGAGACTGTCTCGCCGGATTTTTTGAAGAGAATAACAGCGGAAGCCCAGACAATGGCTGTTGTCAGGGCAAGTATTTCGCCAAAATATGGGACTTCCGTTAACATTTATACTCTCTGCAATAATGTCTCGATTTTTAAAGTGCCCGCAGGTTAATTCAATGGTTATTTAAAAGCAATACGTTGGCAGAAATTAAGGAGGTTCCAGGCTGGACAGGATAGCCCTCAATCGATGGATTACGGGATCATTTTTAAGAGGACTGAGATTGCTTCGTTGCTGCGCTACCTCGCAATGACGTCTCACGCGGGTGCCCCTGTCAGCTTTGATGACAGGGTATATCAATATCAACGTTTTCAGCCAGGTTGCCCTGGACTTGTGTGCCGAGGCGTAACAGTGTTTCCCGGTGAATGAGATTGCTTCGCTTCACTTCGTTCCGCTCGCAACGACACTGCCTGAGATTGCTATGTTGGTGGGTGTCGTTGCGAGGAAGCGCAGCGACGAACCGAAACGCAGTGTAGCTCGGTGGATGTCGTTGCGAGCGTAGCGAAGCAATCTCAGTCCTTAAAGATTATGATCCCGGATATCCGTTGGATAGGGGACTATCTGTGATACCCTATCGTTTCCATTTCTCAATCAGAGACGATGACCATTCGTAAAAATCACCTTTGATGATATGTTCTTGGGCTTGCTTCACCAGGTGGAAATAGAAACTGAGATTATGGGCTGTTCCAAGTTTCAGGGCGAGGATTTCTTTTGCCCTATAGAGATGGTGGATATACGCTCGTGTATATTGGGAGCAACATGGGCAGAGGCAGCCTTCTTCGACCGGTTTTTCATCGCACTCATATTTTGCATTCCGCATGTTCAGACGACCCTCTGGTGTAAAGAGGGTGGCATTGCGCCCGTTACGGGTGGGAACTACACAATCAAACAGGTCAATTCCCTGCCCGATTGCACTGAGGATATCTTCTGGAAAACCAATTCCCATGGTGTATTTAAGACTATCTGAAGGTAAAATATCGACTGAAAGATCAATCATTTCCGCACGAATACCCGGATCTTCACCAACGGCCAGGCCGCCAATCGCATAGGCAGGTTTTTCAAGTTGTGCCAGTTGTTCAGCCTCTCGCCTTCGAAATTCCGGAAAAAATGAACCTTGTACTATCGGCATCAGGTATTGATCATGTCCGTATACAGGCTGGCTGTTTTCGAAAGCTTCAATTCCCCTTTCTAACCATCGCCATGTACGTTTCGCCGCCTCATCTGCAGTTTTTTCATCAACAGGCCAACCGACAAGTTCATCCAGGGGCATAACAAGGTCAGCACCAATAGCACGCTGAATCTCGATAACCTTTTCAGGTGTAAACAGGTGGTAACTTCCATCAATATGTGAACGGAATTTAACACCCTCTTCAGTCACCTTGCGGATTTCTGTAAGAGAAAAAACCTGGAATCCACCACTGTCAACCAGGATAGGTTTTTCCCATGCCATGAATTTGTGAAGACCGCCAAGTTTTACCAGGTTTTCAGTTCCGGGACGGAGGTACAGGTGGTAGGCGTTGGAAAGTGAGATGGAGGCGCCGTAATTCTCGAGTTCCTGCGATTCGAGAGTTTTAACGCTTCCTACAGTCCCGACGGGCATAAACGCGGGGGTAGGGACCTCTCCATGATCCGTCTGAAATTTTCCTGCCCGGGCTTTGTTTTCTCTTGCGTCAATTACAAACTTCAAACTGTATCCTGTGAATAATATCGGGTATTTCTCATAATTATCTAATTAAAACAATGTTTATTAAACGAGTTCAACAAAACGGGAAATAAAGTAAAATTAAATAAGAATTCATGGCAACAGGTTTTAAAATTCATTTCTATCTATTAACTTTGCATTGTTGAGATAATATAGCATTAGACCACTGAAAGATGAACGTTGTAACATTTATAATTATCCCGATTCTTCTATTTCTTGCCGCCCTGTTTGCGTCAAACAAGATTTCGAACGAATTTCGGTTGCATCACAGGGCAAATGTCCTCCTTCACATTATTTCTTTTTCCATTGTAACTGTTGTTTACTACGTAATAGTTTCATTGTATTTCGGGAATTTTACAACGGTTTTTTATAAGCTGGCAGAACTTTTGGGTTATGGCAGTGCACCCACCATGTAACCGGTACAGGTTGTTCTCAATTAATACGTTTAAAATCCGTCCGCAGGGCTGAATCTGCCGTAAAAATTCTTTTCCTGGTAAGCAAAACAGCTGAAATACTTCCAATGGATGTCCCAGCGGCTATCATATACATCACTACAATTTGATAGAGAACCGCATCCTGAGGATCAGCACCGGCCAGTAATTGTCCTGTCAAGATCCCCGGCAGGCTGACAAGGCCTACGATCATCATTGAATTGATTATCGGCGTCATTCCTGCTCTCAAAGATTCACGTACAAGTGGAAGGGTTGATTCAATCGTTGTCGCGCCGAGCGCCAGTCGTGTTTCGATCTCGTGCTGACGATCTACACAACCTGAGAGAAACCTGTCTAGTGCCAGGGATATTCCGTTCAGGGAATTACCTATTACCATTCCAAACAGCGGTATGGCAACTGATGGCGTCCACCAGGGACTGGCCTTTACAATTACTGCTGTGACAGTTATACCGACGAAAAAAGTGGCGATGGAAATGGCAATCAGGGTATCGATCCATGATCCTTTCAGCCTCACTCCCTGGCGTGCAATTGCTTCTCTTGATGCAAGGAGAATCATTACTCCAACAAGAACGAAGACCATGGCAACCGACCTCAAGCGGAACACGGCTCCAAGAACCAGGCCTGCCAGACCCAGCTGCAGTGATGTTCTTACCGCGGCAATTATCAGTGTTTTGACCAGGCCCAATTTCAGTAGAAACGAGAGTAGAATACAGAGCAGTACAAAACCACAGGCGAGTAATATGTCTAGGTAGGTTAATGATATATATTCATTCACTTCTCATCACCCCGTTCTTCAACAAGTCCTTCCCTTGTGAGGCGGAACGCTGGTCTGTCGATTTGCCTGACAACCGCCGGATCGTGCACAACCCAGATTACTCCTTTATTGGTATCTTTTACCCAGTTTTTTATTCTTTTAACAATCATGCAAGTACTCTCAGGATCAAGTCCCGATGTAGGTTCATCAAGCAGTAATATTACCGGATCAAGCAATAAAGCCCTCAAAAGGGCTATTCGTTGTGATTCACCTCCCGAAAGTTTATCAGCCTGTTTATCTAAATAATCTTTAGATAAACCGATACCATTCATGCCGCTAAGAATCAAATCGTCGGGTGGTGTTTTATCCCTGTTCACTTTGAAGGTGAACGGTTCTAACAAGACCTCTTTAACAGTTTTAATCGACAGACTTGATTTTTGGCTTAGATAGATGATCCTTGATCTTGTTAAGGGTAGATTTTCTGAAGAGATCCGGGTATCCTCAAAACTGATACTACCGGTGCAGTTAGGACATAGTTTGATTATGGATTTTAACAATGTGGATTTACCGACACCTGATTTACCGATAATCGGTAATATTTCCCCGGTATGAAGGGTAAGATTGATCTTTTCCGACAAAATCCGGGATTCTTTAATTCCCGGCAGGCTCAGGGCAAGATTTTTTAAATCTAGCAGTATATTGTCGTTCATCAATAATATTGTGGTTGAGGTACACCCTGTATTTGAGATTATAATGTACGACAGGAAAGAGTCTTGTCAAGCGCAAAGATAATAAGTAAACTAATCACATTCATATCGAAGAGACAGAAGTGATTAAAGAAAGAGTGTTCTATTCACCCTGAGGATAAAAAATGAAAAAATACATTTTGCTAATATTGCTAGTTGCTTTATTAACAATAGTCGGTTGTGCTCAAAGAGAAAGGGCTGTTGTTTCAGTTACGGTCCTTCACTGGAATGATTTTCACTCGCAGAATTTATCCCGTGAAAGGATTCGTGAAGGTGATACTCTCCACGTGGGTGGTATCAACGCCGTTGCTGGATATATCAATCATTACCGTGATAAATACGAAAGGACTCTAGTTCTCAATGCCGGTGATGAATTCCAGGGTACACCTATCTCCGAAGTGACAAAAGGAAAAAGCCAGGTTGATCTTCTCAACGTTGTCAAACCCGATGCGTTTACAATAGGAAATCATGAGTTTGATTACGGTGTGGAAAACCTGGTAGATGTTTTCAATGAAGCGAATTTCCCTGTACTCCTGGGCAATATTTTATCAGAGGAAAATGGCAAACCCCTGTTTCCAGCAGATACTGTATTAGATGTAAATGGTGTAAAAATTGGCATAATCGGTGTAGTAACAGACCATTTAATGCAGGTAACTACAAGTAAAGCTACCGAGGGTGTAAAGTTAGTTCCCAGCGAAGATATTGTCAGGAGTTCGCTTGAAAAGTTGTCGCCCATTAGTGATATACAGATTGCCCTCACGCATCTTGGGGTCTGGGAAGACAGTATCCTGGCATCAAAGATTGGGCCGGAGCTGGAGTTGATTGTTGGCGGTCATTCTCATACAGCTCTCTTCGAACCGAAGATGGTAAATGGAGTAACGATTCTGCAGGCAGGTGGTAAAGGGGGGTTCCTGGGAATCGCTGAACTTGAAATTGATACCGTATCCGATGAGCTGGTTGCTATTAACAGTAGGCTAGAGCGAGTAATAGTTGGTACCTATCCGGAAGACGACCAAATCGTGGAAATTGTCAGCAAGCAGGAAGAACAACTTTCGTCAGAGTTTGACAAGGAGATAGCTACACTTGTCACACCATGGGAACGTAACTATAACGGTGAGAGCAATGTTGGTAACTGGATTACTGATGTTTACCGGGAATACACTGAGACGGACATCGCGTTTGTGAACTCAGGTGGTTTACGTAAAAATGTTGATGCCGGAGAAATGACTGTAAGAGACCTGTTTGAAGTTAGTCCGTTTAATAATGAGCTGGTAAAATTCGAAATGACCGGTGAAGAGATTATGGAATATGCCGATAAGATTGCCAGCAAAGAGATACGACAGATGCAGGTCAGTGGATTGAAAATTCACGCTCAGGGAAATAAGGTTGTTGATTTGAAGATTAACGGCGATACTGTAGTTCCTTCACGAATTTATACCATCTCCACTGTGGACTATGTAACTGATCATATAAAAAAGTATTTCGGGCTTGAAAAGGGATCAAAAGAGATCAGGAATCTCTATTTTGTTGGCAGGGATATCCTGATTTCTGCCGCGCGTGATTCAGGAAATATCAACTCAAAAGTTGAAGGGCGAATTATAATAGAATAGCTAGTTTCTGTTCCGTATTATTTTTCGTGAGATCATGAACGGGCGAGATTAATGCAGGGTAATATATTAAAAAACAGAGAAATATTTTTACTTTATGCATTTATAGCTCTTTTTCTACCGCTTTTTTACCACTTCTATGCCATCAAATCAGGATTGCCGTTTTTGCTCAATCTTGATGATGGATATATCCACCTGAAACTTGCGGAAAACTTCGTTAAAACAGGTCACCTCGGATTATATCCCGGTGAAGGAGGAGGGGGCAGCAGCAGCCTGGTATGGACAATGCTGCTGAGTTTCCTCATTCTCATCGGCATTCCGGGCGATATTGGCGCACTTGCCAGCTCACTCACCTGCTGGATTGTTACAGTTCTGATATTCGCACGGTTTACTCACCATCTTTACGGATCTACTATAAAAAGTGCCGTAACTGTTCTCATCGTGATTATTTCAGGGCAGCTGACAGCTATAGCACTATCAGGTATGGAAACTCATCTCTTTTTACTATTCATAACTCTTTCCCTGTTTGCATACATGAAACAACAAAGAATCACCAGTTTAACCTGGATCGGACTGGCATCATTAACGAGGCCTGAGGCTGTTTTCTTAGCTGCTGCCATATTTCTTTACGAAGTATTATTCAGAGTTAAGCAAGTAGCAGAAACCCAGCTGAATTCTCAATCTCGTCAATCCAGCTACATATCAAGATTTATAAAATCAGCCGCCTTCCCCGTTGTTTCACTAAGTGCCCTTTTTATCGGATGGGTAGTTCTATATTTACTTGCAGGGAATACACCAGACACCTTTGCGGCACGGAGATGGCTTATCGGTATGCCCCAATCACTGCTTGATGATCCGGCAATGATCTATATAGGAGCATGGAAACTTATAACATTAATGTCCGACAGGTTAACAAGTTACATAGGTCCCGGATATGGCATAGGAGTTTTCTGGGCGATTATAATAACAGGATTGTTTTTTTCAGGTCTTGTCTCGTCCTGGAGAAAAAAATCAGACATAATTGATACAAGGCAAACTATCCTGGTTAACGGAATCCTGGGAATAATTGGTATTTATATCATCCTGCATCTTCTTTTTCACCTGTTATTGTTACCGACACCAGGACACCTGGGCCGATACCTGGCGCCGATCTGGTTGTTCTCGCCGCTATTAATAGTTTCAGGATGGGAATCGCTACAGGCTCTATTAAAGAAATTCAGAACTTCCAGGATTGCACCGTACCTGGCCGCGTTTTTAATCATTTCATATGTTCCACAGCTTGTTAAATGGTGTGGATGGCACAGGGATACGATTCACCATTTGGCCAACGTACACCTTAAAATGGCAGAATATGTCCGCGAAACAATCCCGGTGGATGAGCCGGTCGCGATATTTGACATCGGCATCGCAGGCTGGAAAATTCCACACCGGATCATCGACCTGGGTGGTTTAACCGGGAAGGAATATCTCGATGCACTACACGATAGAAATGTTCCCTGGTTATTAATGAACAACAATGTGAAATATATAGTTCTGCCTGAATTTGATGGAGTTCAGAGGTGGATTGTCGGTTCGAGATTGAACCTGTTTCCTAAGGATCTTGTAGAAATATACAGGGTTACGTTGGGAGAGAAGCATTTTCCACATATCCCTCCAACGCTGGTAGCGCTTCCTGCATCGGGATTGTATACGTGGAAAAAGGCTGATGAAGACTAGTTGTGTAAAAGATGAATGATTCTCTTTATCCCCAGCCCTCTTTTTTTATCCTGCCAATAATCTCAGCTTTTAATAATTCAATTATTTTCTGGTGACTCCTTACCTGGTTGATTGCGTCAATTCCAATCCTTCGCCTGGTAAAAATACTCTCCATATTCCTGCCGATGATGACATACGGGACAAAAAACAGGGGAAGCATTGCAGCAACATATATTGAAGCCATCAGGGGTGTTGAGCCATTTTGGATCAGTATATAAATCAGTAGACAAGACAATAGTATCCAACCAAGTAATCCGATCCGGTGCATCTGCCTTTTTCGCATATCTATTTCGCCGAACAGGTTCTGATTGTAATCCGAAATGTCCGCACGCCGTTCGTAGGATATTTTCTCCAGTTCTTCTGATACCAGCTCCGGGTATACCGGGATCAAACTGTTTATCTTGTTGTAGATAGTATCGCGATAAATACTGTAACACCCGGTTTCACCAAGATTGGATTTTATCTCGCTTAACTTGTAAATATGGTTATGGACTATTTCATTTCTTTCATGTAGGGCGTACAGGTTAACTATATCTTCAATTTTCTCCATCTTGATCATCAATTCTTTAACATGATCTTTCCATTCGTTCGCCAGTGAATCAAGCCGGGTATCGATTGTTTTCCAGATTTTCTGGAAATTCCTGTTTATCCTGGCCAGGGCATAGTATCCAAAATGTGCTGTGTGAGCTTCGTCCAATGATTCAACTGCATAATTGTCTTGTCCCAGAAGACAATAACATTCCGCCATCAGGTATCGCACGTGATTCAGATCTTGAGTAATATTATACAAACGCTTGAGTGTTTTTATAGCTGAGGCATAATCCTGGTTCAACATATGCGCTTTAATGATTAATTCGAGCAGAATTTCCCTGTAATGCTCTGCGTAATCACGGGGTAAAATACTCATCGCATGCTGTAGATGTTTGATTGAAGCATCAGGATCGTTTTTATACTCGAGAAGCGTATGTCCTAAAACGAGGTAAGCAGGGAAATATCGCCGGTCTCTCTCGATAACCTGCTCGAGTATGTTAATCCCGATATCAAAATCTCCCCGGTCGCAGGCAGCCTCTGCCTGGATGAAAAAATCCGCGACTTCAGGAATAGCGTCGATACAGATTTCATCATAATTGAGAGTCAGACGTTCCAGGTCATATCGTACATAAGCCCTGTCGGGTGGATAATGCTGAAGAATTATTGGTATATCTTTGATCTGGAGATGTTCAATATTGGATGTAAGGCTGATAAACCGGTGATAATGGTTCTGCCAGGTTTTCGAAGTAAAAACGAACTCATTCTTGATGGTCTCAGCATCGCCGGGAATGTCATTAATTTCAGAATTGAGCAGCTGGATCGTAGTACCTGTATATCTCTTGTCACGACGGTGAATTCTGTTAACTATTATCTGGCT
>JANQEY010000046.1 GCA_028278125.1 bacterium
TGAATTTTAATAATTCAGTGATATTATCCCCAACTAAGATCCGCTTGAATACAAGAAAAAATTTTGATGCGCTGCAGGGATATCATTTAATTTTACAATTTATTTGATTAAAATGCATCCATTAATACCTCAATCTACCCCCTCTCAATCCATTCCTCTAATTCATCAATTCATACCGAAGTGTCTGGATATTTGATGTAAGTTCTTGATTTTAATAAGTGAATTGGAGGGATGTTGGGGTAATTCGTTAGATTTCTGTGAGATATGCTGACATGATCGCAAATATGTGTCTATAACTCGTCTTCATTAATAGGTGGCGAAACTGAGGTAATTACCGTGCAATATATTGAAAATGATATAAATTTTTAGTATAATTAGAATACATCACACAATACTCTAAATATTATATAAGGAAACAATATTTATATAGTCAATTTTAAGCGCTTAAGCCGGGTAATGCATTATTAATTATCCCAATACATAATCGTGCGTTATTCGAATAGAGAGACTAAGAATAGGATGAATTTTTCTTCTTACAGATTTTTTTCTGGACTCCTACCTATATCAGTAGTGATGAGTTTGTATATTCTTCTCACCGGTGTTCGTAATGATTGCTGGTCGGAGAATTACATCGATTGGGAGGAATCGAAAACTTTGATTATTAATACCTTGGAGACCTCGACTGATAATTCTCCATACCCTTTCCCCTTTTTGGAGCACCTTCTGAACGGCTCAAATCTCTCCTTTTCCGAACCGCAACGCGATATAACGGATATTCGCTATGCAATGCTCAGTAGCACCGACAATAAGCAGAACTTATCTCAGATCAATCCCTCTACAAGGTCTGTCATTACCATAGGAACAAGCACTGCAGGGACTATGCGGCAATTACCCATAGATTGTAATTTAAAATATAACTATACCCAAAGCATCTATCTTCAATCAGAAATTAATACTGCAGGCAATATCGATGCGATTGCTTTTCAATACAACGGTAGTCATGCTTTTACGGAATATATTGTCGTTTATATCGGGCATACCACAAAGTCGTCATTCAACAGCAACTCGGACTGGATTGGTTCAGGCTCAATGCAGAATTGCTACTCAGGATATTACTATCCTTCAACATCTGCAGGATGGCACACCATTACTTTGAGCAATCCCTTTACGTATAATAATTCGAATAATCTGGTCATAGCATTTGACAGTTACCGATACTCCGGAACTCATTACAATACCGATTTTTTTTATACCACAAGTCAGGGGACAAACAGAAGTATCTATTATGCTAATTCGATCACCAACCCCAGTCCCTCAAACCCGCCCACAGCAACCGCTCGAAGCAGCTATTGCTCTAATGTGCAGCTAACGATAAATTCTGCCCCACCAGTTATAACCGATCATCCTGATGATGCCAATGTGACAGTAGGCAATACTGCAATATTTACAATCACAGCCACAGGATCGGGTTTAAGCTATCAGTGGAAGGAAAACAATGTCAATATATCCGGGGCCACCAATTCCTCCTACACAACCCCTGCAACAACCCTTGGTGATGATGGTGATGTTTTCAAGTGTGTGGTGACTAATAGCGGTGGGAGCGTTACCAGTAACGAAGCAACACTTAATGTAAATTCCGCAAACAATTCTCCCCTAGCAGGTTCAGGTGACTGTCTCAACTTTGATGGTACCAGCGATTACGTGAGTATTTCTAGCTCAATTATTTCCGGCTCCACCTGGACCTTGGAATTCTGGATCAAGCCAAATAGTGTTGGTGATAATGACCGGATATTTATTCAGGGTAGCGGGGCATTGGGAACGAGACAGTTGATGGCAGTATGGGATAATAGTGATGATCAGATTGAGTTCAAGACGTCGACCTCCGGAACCTCAGGGCAAGCTGATGTCGCCTCCTCTACTATTACTGATGATAATTCAACCTGGACACATGTTGCCTGGACTTCAAACAATGATGTGTACATAAACGGAACAAGTTCAACCGGCAGTTTAAACACCTCAAAAAACTATGGTATTGGCGGTAACACTTATATCGGATGTAGAGAAGGCTCCAGCAATATGTTCAACGGGTATTTGGACGAGGTACGGGTATGGAATGTGGTAAAGTCGCAGTCAGATATCCAGGCCAATATGTACCGTACCCTTGATAGCTCCAGTACTGACGCTAATAACCTGATGCTCTATTATCGTTTTGATGAGGGATCAGGCTCTACTGTAAAGGATAATTCCGATACTCAACAGAACGGCACTATAACCGGTGCAACCTATACAGCATCCGAAGCATGGAAAAACCGTGCAACAACCGATGACACTCCTCTTACCTTTTGTGCCGGTTACGATCCAGATGAAGACGCGGTCACCCTGTCCCAGACAGTGGCTCCTTCAAACGGAGACTTGAGCTTCGATAACCCCGATGTTGAAATAACCTATACGCCTGATAATAATTTCAGCGGTACTGACAATTTCACCTTTCAGATTAGTGACGGGACCAATACCGATACCTATGCAATGAGTGTGACTGTAACCAATGTCAATAGTTCACCTGTTGCCGGTTCCGGCGACTGCCTTAACTTTGACGGTGGCACTACTGATGATCATGTGATGGTTGCCTATGCATCATCCCTTGCGCCCACCAGTGCAATAACCCTGGAATTCTGGGCCTATGATGATGACTGGGAAAACACCTACAATAATGGTGACGAGTCATTGGTGAGTAAAACTGAGAGCGGTGGTTATTGTATATGGATAGATGAGACATGGCTTTACGGTTATGTTCGTCGTAACGGTGCTTGGGGGGCTCCAACTTATTCAGTAAGCAGCCTCAGTGCTGGCTGGCACCATCTGGCTGTTACCTATGACGGCAGATATACAAAGTTGTACGTAGACGGTGATCTTAAAGATACCGACGATGCAGGCAGCAGCTATTCTATAACTTATGCCTACAGCAATGCCCTTATTATTGGTGGAGAAGCACAAACTGGGACGTCGGCAATTGATTTTTTTAATGGTAATATCGATGAGGTGCGCATTTGGAATAGTGCTCGAACCCAGACCGAAATCCAGGAAAAAATGTATGTGACACTCGCCGGATCAGAATCGAATCTTGTAGGATACTGGCGTTTTGATGAGGGGAGTGGTTCTACTGTATATGATGAGACCGCTATACCGCAAAACGGTACCTTGGTGGATATGGAGTCAGGAGACTGGGTAGCATCCGAAGCATGGAAAAACCGCGTAACTGATGAAGATGATCCCCTCAACTTTTGCGTGGGTTATGATCCTGACGATGATGCCCTAAGTTTTTCCACTACCGTGGAGCCGTTAAATGGCATTCTTATCTACGATACCGCAGCCAACGAGATAACCTATTTTCCAGATATCAACTCTTCAGGAGCTGACAACTTCACCTTTCAGATAAGCGACGGATCAGAGAACGACTCCTATGCCATGACTGTGACCACCACTAATGTAAACATGTCACCGGTTGCAGGTTCGGGTAACTGCCTCTCATTCGATGGTGACAACGATTATATCATGTTGCCCAACCACACCTATGTATCGGATTATTTTACCCTGGAGTTCTGGATAAAGCCAAACAGTACGCCCAACTATGACCGGATATTTCTCTTAGGTTCAACAGGCGGTGCCACGCGGAAAATCATGGCCTTCTGGTATGACGACCATGTTGAGTTTCGCCAGTCTTCAACCGGTGCTGACGGTACTGCGCAGATAGCATCAGGTTCCGTTACAGACAACAATTCCACCTGGACCCATATTGCCTGGACCTATGATAACGGCAGTCATACCGTGTATGTGAATGGTCAAAGCTCTACCAGCACGATCGAGGGTAGTAATGTGGGTATGGCGGGAAACAACTACATCGGGGCTCGTGATGTAACCAACAACAATTTCACCGGTAGCTTGGATGAGGTACGGCTCTGGAATGACGTCCGCTCCCAAACCGAGATCCAGGATAATCGCTATACCGCACTTGCAGGCAATGAGGCAAACCTGGTAGGCTATTGGCGTTTTGACGAGTCAGCAGACAGTTATGCCAGGGACTGTTCCGGTGATGAGCATCATGGTATACTCAAAAACATGTTTAGTGATGATTGGGTAAATTGCAACACCTGGAAGTATCGAACTATGGCAACCAGTGCCACCTTATCTCACAGCGCGGGGTATGATCCTGATGGTACCAGTCTAAATAATATCACTGAGGTAACCGGACCGTCGGCCGGGACCTTGACCTTTGATGTTCCCAATGAAGAGTGTGACTATACAGCAACTGCCACCCCGGCGACTATTACCTATACTTATCAGGTAACTGACGGTACCAATACTGACGACTACGATATGGAAATCGAGGTTGAAGGTCAGGAGAACTACAACAACTGGAATTATTCGAAACGCTTCTATCTCAACACAACCCCCAGTGGTGCTGATGTTGAAAACGATGTGTACAATTTCCCCCTTCTCATCCGGTTGGACACTACCAATTTCGATTTCTCAGAACCTCTAGCCACTGGTTTTGACATCCGCTTTGCAAAATCGGATATCACCCAGCATCTTTCCTTTGAGCGGGAGCGATGGAGCATCACGGCATCCGATTCGGTTGCCGAGTTCTGGGTACGGGTGGATACAGTACAGGGTAATAACAACTCCCAGTATATCCAGATGTTCTGGGGAAAGGCAGGGGCTTCGGATGAGTCGAGCGGCAGTGATGTTTTCAAGACCGAGGCGAATTATGATTTTGCCGGGGTGTGGCATTTAGTAGAGGAACAGAGTGGTACCAATAATACTGATGTCTATAAAGATGCAACAGCCAACAATAATGACGGTGATGATTGGATAGGTGCAACAGACCAAAGCGGTAATATTGCTCAGGGACACGATTTCGACGGTGCTGATGATTATGTTAGCGTACCGGATGCAGCTAGTCTGGATATAACCTCACAGATCACCTTATCAGCTTGGATCAATGCTGACCAATGGGAAACAAACTCTTATGAAGGCTCAATTATTTGCAAAGACGAGCTTGGGCCTGATGTCGGCTATGCCCTCAGAACCGGTGACAACGGGAAGGCAAATTTTACTATAAGTAACGGCTTATGGAAAGATGTTAACTCCTCCTCAGAGATGTCCACCGATACCTGGTATTATCTTACGGGAACATATGACGGCACCTATACCAGGATCTATATCAACGGTGTAATTAGAGATTCCAATGCAACGGCAGCAGGAGGCATCGGTACAAATAATTACAGTCTTAATATCGGTAGGAGTCCTGGTGCAACCTCCAGGATTTTTCAAGGTAAGATTGACGAAGCTCGTGTTTCCAATACCACCCGCTCTGCGGACTGGATCAAGCTCTGTTACGAGAACCAGTGCTTAGCCCAGACCCTGGTGCGGGACGAGACCTATTCAGACTGGGATTTCACTACCAACTGGACCATAAACACCTCTGACCAGGGTGCGAATGTAACCGGTACAGTAACCGACTTCCCCCTTCTGATAAGGCTCAACAGCGGTAACTTCACCTTTGGTGATGCTCAGAGCAATGGTGAGGACCTCCGCTTTTCCCGATCTGTTGGTAGTGCTGACCGGCATCTCTACTATGAGATCGAGCGGTGGGACGGGACAAACGATTCTGCAGAGATATGGGTGCGGGTGGATACCATATACGGCTCCAACAGCTCCCAGTATATCACCATGCACTGGGGAAATTCAGGCACGGATGTGAGAAACCGCAGCAGGGGGGACCGGGTGTTTGATGTAAGTGAGGGCTTTGCCGGTGTATGGTATATTACTGAAGAGCAAAGCAATACCGGAAATCCGGGAATATACAAGGACGCGACTCTTAACGCCAATAATGGGAATGATGAAATTGTATTGACTTCACAGGACGGACTCATTGCTCAGGGGCACGATTTTAATGGTGTAGATGATTATATTGAAATTCCCAATTCCTCCTCAACCGAGGATGTTCAGGAATCCAATTTCACCTTATCAGGCTGGTTAAATGCCGATCAGATTCCCCCAGGAACTGGATCTGATAACGATGCCTATTATATGATTCTCGGTAAAGATGGATATCATATGGGCATCTATCTTGAAAATGATTCAACTTTCAATATGCAGCAGTATATCGGAGCTCAAGCAGAAATTGCAAAGGGAGCTAGCAAAGCTTCTTCAGGAACCTTTTATTATGTAGTCGGTGTTGTGGACATGGAAGCAGGCTGGGCAAAAGTATATGTTAACGGAGAGCAAGACGGGACCGAATCCTGGACCGGAGGCACAGCAGCCAGGGAATATGGGACAACACCGTTCAGAATAGGGATTACCGATGAAGCACACAGTACCTGGAGGTGGCCTGCAGATGGAAAAATTGATGAAGCACGGGTAGTAAACAAAATTCGCTCCGCAGACTGGATCAAGCTTTGCTACGAAACCCAGAAATCGGACCAGATTGCGGTTACTCCTGACGAGATAGAGCTTCTTCCTCTGACCGTGAATAACGATATCGGCTCGAGGGGCACCTCAGATACGGTTGAGATCTATACGGATGAGTGGAAAATAATTTTTGATGAGGACATCGGTGGCGGTATCAAATGGCTCTCCTATGAAAAAGCAGGAGCCGGAGTCAACCAACTCGATCCCACCTCTAATCTTTTTTACCTAAAAACAGACAACACCCTGAGTTCGGGTGTATCAGGGGAACTGAAAATCGTGGAGAGCAACTCGCTTCTGTGCAACCTTCAGCAGACCTTTTCCCTCAATTCCCACCTCTGGCTCATAGATTATACTGTGTATGGTTCAGGCAGGATTTATATCCGGGTCGAAACCGAAGCTTTGGGAACAGCGTACGACCCAGCAGGTGGTCTGGAGTTTCGCGTGGAAACCGATGTATCCAACAAGGAGTATGTTCCGGAAAACACTACTGCAAACCAAACCAACTATATTCTCCACGCTGACAAAAGCTCAGGGAAATACGATGTTATGCTTGCCATATATGAAGACTGGACAGACGCCAGTGGTTATACCAGTTCGGATTCAGATCATTACGGTATAATCGATAGTGACTGGGACCTTAGTGCCAACACCAAGGGTGTATGGGAGTTCATGCTTGATTTCGGCCATAGAAAATGGAACGACACTAGTGGTATTGGTAAGCTAGTGGACGACTACCGTGATGTCGATAATCGGGACAGTCTGGTGTTTACCAAGGGCACGCTGGGTATGGAAAAAGCATGGGAACACCAGATGGTAGGTCACTGGACTTTCGATGAGAACAGCTCAGGAGATGCAAACGGTGATACTGCATTCGATTATTCCCCAACGACTCACTATGGGGTAATAAACGGTTGCGACTGGGGTGACGGAAAACTGAATAACGGCTTAATTTTGGATGGGGCTAATGACAGTGTAAAACTCACCACCCCTGAGACATTCGATAAACCCCTGGTCTTTACCATTTGCGCATGGATAAAAAAAGACGGTACCACAGAAACCAATGCTCTGATCTTCGGTAAGCACAATCCCAGCGCCGGAGAGGGATATAAATTGACGTCAGAGACTGATAAGCTGAAGACCACCCTGTACGACCATTCCTTAACAGGCAAAACCTCGTTGGGGACAGACTGGCACCATGTTGCAGTCACCTATAACAAACATCAGGGTTGGCTCAAACTTTTTGTTGACGGTTTGGTAGATGCTATCACCCAAATCGATCCCATTATAACAGCAAGCTCTATTAAAGCATCAATTGGCAACGATTTTGATGGCACTATTGACGATGTGCGTTTTTATAATGAAGCGATTTCTGAAGAAACCATTCGTGCAATTGCTAAAAACGGTTTTCGGGTAAACGCCGGACAGTTTATACTCAGAGCTGACAATAGCAACACCTTGGATTTCACCATTGATGGTTCCAGTGCAGTACCGGAGTATTTCCCTATATTCCAAATTGGTAACTATTGGGCGACTCATACACCATATGCAGTATATTACAACGGAAGCAGAATGACTAGTCCGGATGATTATATTACCGGGCTCAATGACGTGAACAATATACTCTATATAGGATTTAATAAAAAGGTTACCACCGAGGATCTACGGATTTATATAGACGATACGGACAGTACGGGCGCATGCAAGATCGGGCCCATGCCATCCATGGTATACGGGAATTCAGGCAGTGATTACTATGTGCAAAACTTTACCGGATCCACTTTTGGGGCATCGGGATCCAATGAATTTTATTTATACTGGAAAATGGATAACACCGCCTCCGGTATGGGTGGTGAGTTGACACAGTTTAAATCATCGGAGATATCACCGAGTACTGCTATTTCCTCTGCTGCCAACCTTTGCCCAACCGACACCACCTACGGAACCTTTGGCTATTTTGATCATTCTACCGGGAGTGGCGGTTATGCACGGAGTATGAGCCATGTTGCCGCTACACCGAGTTATACAGTTTTAGAAGCTTCAGATGTCCGAGTCAGGCTTCAGATAGATAAACGTGATGTAAACGGCCACTCACACAATTACGATATAACTACCATTTGGACCATCTATCCCACAGGCCAGATATTCCGGTATGATACGGTTGATGCAATGAGCACTACTTGGGATTATGAATTTGTCCGCTTCAGGCAGATCCATGACGACGGATATTTTAAAGATAGCTCAACAACCGATTATAGAGGGGTAATGTATGGTTGTGATGATGCTCATGATTATACTGTTGCCCTTCTGAAAACTGCTGATGATACCGGGTGCGTACAACTCTTTACCGGCTACAATAATATTGCCTTTCAAAGTAACGGCTCTAATTATATGGGTTGGAAGTTTGATGGCAAGGATGATCGAAGCAGCACCTATGAGCCCTATAAATATGCTTTTTATCTGGATATACAGCATATGGATATGGATGGCAGCTATATGGATTCCGTATGCGATGGAGTTCAGAAGATAGACTACACGCCCGATGATTTTATCACTGGTGAGAGGGTTGATACCACCCAAGGTGATTTAGACACCAATGGCTTTAACGAATCGGAAGGTGCATATGTAATGCGTGCCAGTCTCAACTCAATCAATTTCCTACTTGAAGCTGATGAAACAGCCGGAGATGAGGGATGTCGTTTCTATCCGGCTTTACGTATTCTCAATTATACCGCTCCAACCAAACCCAAATATGTCCATCTCTACAATAGCTCGGATACTATCACCCTGCTTGAAGGGTACGGTTACAACTGCTATCTCAACGATTCCCAGAATGAGCTTATCATGCAGATAGACTCGGTACTGTGCGCGGACACTAAAATATTCTTATCAGAGGATAAAAATCTTGCCGTAGGATTAACTGCCTTTTATGCCAGACCAGGTGATGGTAAAGATACAGTTTTCTGGCGAACAGAGAGTGAATCGGAAAATCTCGGTTTCAATCTTTACCGGCGAATCCATCCCGGTTTTATGGGTAGACTTACAAATGCGATGAGTGCTCAGCTAGTTGACTCCACTCTTGATGGCCCCCTTGAAGCATTCAAAAAGGGAACAATCGATTTTTATGATACTTCGTGGGCAGTAATTACCGAGACATTGATTCCAGGGGCAGAGGGTGGTACTTCTGTGGGCCCACGAGATTATAGCAAGATTGATTATGAGGTAATAAATGATGTGCTTTACGAGTATAAACTCGAAAGTGTGAGTTTTAGCAATACAAGAGAATTCTTTGGGCCCATACAGGTAAGGCCGAGAAAATTAACAGATAATAAAAAACATAAAAGTCTTGTGTCCGCAATACCCAATCCGATATCCTTTAAACACCATCCTATTTATTTCATTTATGTTGGTGAAGAGGTCGTTAATATCACCCTACAAATTTTTGATCCCTTAGGAAATCTTCTGTATAAAAACAACTCTTTTTCTGTTTATGAAAATCAAAAGTTTGATTCTTGGAACTTAACCAATCGCTCCGGTAGAATAGTAGGAAATGGAGCATATCTTGCATTAATTCAAATAAAAAATAACAAGAAAAGAATTACCAGGTTACGATTAATGATCGGGGTTATTGACTAGAGAATTTTAATCAATTCGATTGCGATGGGGAAAAGTGATTCAATCAGTGCACCAGAGATGAAGTGTGTGAATGTGTATATAGTCTAGAAGATATTTTACTCAGATCAGAAACTAATAGGTAATTAATTGGAATAAAAAAACTCCCTATTCGCTATCAATAGGGAGCTTTCATTCATCGTTTTAGATAACGACTATTTGAAGCTAAAGGCTTCCTCCAGGGGGCTTAAAGCTCTTTGTATCTGTAACTCACAGGGTATGGTAAAGGGACCTGGCTCACCTTCTTTTTTATGGGTAATAATTATTTCCCCCTGATAGAGATCATCTTCAAGGTCTACAGAAGAAAAGGTTACTTCAACATACTCTTTACCTCGAGCCGGTACAATCCCTTCCTTACTATCAAGACTTAGCCATTTCTCCATCATGCCTGATTCATCTGAAGCAACACCACCGAATCCAAAGGATACAACACTCTTGAATACAGTAATTACACTTCCATCATCCGGATTGAGTACCCAAATTTCTCCTGAAAAATTAGAAACAAAAAGCACTCCTGCAGTCTCCGAATAACCAATACCACCGGCATCGAGTGGAGCTTTATAAGAGTTTAATATGGTTCCATTCTCAAAATCCCTTTCTTCAATAGAATTAGTCGCCATATTGACAAGAAAGACTGTGTTGCGTGATCCGCCATAGGAAATCCCTCCGTAATAAACAGGTGGGAGGGGCCAGGTATTAATGGTATTACCAGTCTCTTTATCTAAAATTAAACACACGGATCCCCAGGATCGAGCAGCAATAATATGATCCTCAGTAACTCCGAGGCCATCAATCCCAAACACAGTATCAACTTGAACCTCAATTTCACGAACTATAGTCCCCTCCTCAGGATCAATTACCTTAATTGATGAATCTACCACATGAGTGTAATAGAGGTATTCACCATCAAAGGCTAGTCCTTCAGATTTTGCCAAGGGATAAACGACAACGGGATCCCCAATTATTGTTCCATTTTCCGGATCAAGGGTAAAAATACTACCATTTTGCGCAACATAAAGTGGTGCATCTTCCAGAGCTTGGGCGAACTTTGAACCAGTTAGCTCTTTCTTGACATTTTTTGCCTTGATAGAATAATGAAAATCTGCTCCACCAATATTTTTAATTCGCAATGATTTGGTTATAGTTTGATTAGGATCAAGACATATCTTGAAAGCCCTTGGCTTTAACTTTATTTTTGGTGGTCGTAAAGCCCGACCACTTAATTTGGTAAGAATAATCGGCCGGTCCTGGGCATCACTTAAAGTTAAGATCATACCTCGTTTCGGACCTGGTCCCTTTGGTATAAAGCCGGCATCTGCCACAATTTCACTATAGGGTGGGATTACCAAAGGAACCGATACATTAGTACTAAAATGACTTCCTATGGTCTTACATTTCCAAATAGTTGTAGGCATTGAACCATTATTAGTAAAAGTAAATTCCTTATGATCCTCCTTACCAACCCAGGTTGTATCAAAAATGATTTTTTTAGGAGTTACTGAAAGATTTCTAAATTCCTTCACTTCTAATTGGCAGGGAATAGAAATTGGTTCTGGTGGCATAGGAAATATATGAGAAATTTTAATTTCCCCGACATGGGTACCCGCCGGAACTTTATAAGGATTAAAAATAACTCCAAGATTAAATTCGCTATTACCAGGGACTACCCCCTCTTCCTCAACAACCTGTAACCAACGTAGCACTGGTCCGGCTTCATCACCTGCTGCTGACCAGACATCCAAACGTGAAGGGAAGGATGCCAGGATATCTCCATTATCAGGGTCCAGAAGCATGACACCATATCGATCGGGGCAAGTGGCAATGAGTACATCCGCACCTGATGAATAGCCAACTCCATAAATATAAGAATCAACCGGGAATGAATTGATAACTTTTCCGTCCTCAAGGGCTCGCTCTTCAACTAGCATAAAGTCTCCATTAAAACGGGTGATAAATACACTTTGGCGCATTCCCCCATAACTGATACCACCCACATATTCAGGAACAAACCAGGAGTATACCAACTCACCAGACTGTTTATCAACAACATACATTGTACTCGTTGTATAATTGCCTAGTAGTAAGTAGTTATCACTCACGCCAAGTCCATCAATTCCGTCTGGTACAATATTGGGAATTGTTCGGACAACTTCACCAGTACCCGGATCAATAACCATTACTTCACTATAATGTATAGTATAATAGAGGAATTCACCATCAAAGGCAAGTCCTTCCGGCCCTCCGGTAAATTCATCAACTTTAATACTATCACCAATAGTTTCACCGGTTTTCGGATCGATTTGCTTTATAAATCCCTGTTGAACAATAAAGATGGTCGCCTTACTAACATTTTTTTCAAATCCCCTGGCAGAACAATTGAGCTTCGGTTCCTGTACTTTACGCATGACATTTTGATACCAGGTATTAAGCTGTTTTCTATCAATATCACCGGATAGTTGTATTGGTTTTGGATTGTTCCCAATGAATTCTGAAGGAGCTTCAGGTAGCATAGTAATTTCCACTTCAAAGTGAAAATCACCTTCTCCACTATTTACCAAAGTTAAATCAGAAGTATCCAGTTCATAGGGATAGAGAGATTTTGTAAAGCCTGTGGGATTGACTGAAATACTGGGAGGAGTTATCCCTTTACCTGCCAATAGTACTTCAATTTCCGGATTGTCTTGGGCATCACTGGAAATTACCAGAGAACCTTCATAGGATTGTGAAGCAATCGGTTGAAATCTAATGGGAATATGCACTTCACTAAATGGGGCAACAGAAATAGGAGTGCCGATCACCGGAAAAAATGCTTCTGTATTACCAGTCAGTTCATGTATGGTAACAACATCATTACATGAATTAGCAAAAAGTATGTCAATGGTGGTATCCCGGCTAATCCATACCGTCCCGAAATCCTGAGAAAGCACCTCTGTTTGTAAAGAACGACAGCTTTCAATTTTGGCTGATACTGAAATTGCTGGCTCAGGATTTACCGGATCATTACAGGGGAACAATATATCTGCCTGCCACTCTCCAGCGATCAAATTAGCCGGATTTACGGTTACCGTAAGGGATTGTTCCTCTCCAGGATCAAAGGTACCTGGACCAAAGGGGAAAGCTTGTACCCAGGATGGTCCGGCTAATTGTAATGATTGGGCTACATTGAGACGCCCATTTGAAGATACCCTGCCTTCCAAAGAAGTCACTTGATCCACATTTGCCATAAGAATATCCTTCATCTCAACAATCCCAATAAAAGGGTTATAGGTCCAGATAAGACCAGCTGCGCCAACCACATGGGGTGAAGCCATGGATGTACCGGAACTGTACATATAATCACCACCAACGCGGCAACTATAAATATCCACTCCAGGGGCACCGATATCTACTGTTTCTTGCCCAAAATTTGAAAAAAATGCCAATTTATCGTGCATATCGGTTGCTGCAACTGAAAGAATATTATCGAGATCATAGGAGGCGGGATAAAAGGGAAACAAATCGTTATCCATACCATTGTTTCCAGCTGCTGCTACAAAAAGAAGGTCACTGTCTGCTATAGCATCATAGAGTGCCTGGGAATAAGGACCAGCTCCCCAGGAATTATTGGTAACTTTTATTCCCATAGCTTTGGCATAATACAGAGCCTCTATGGCTGCAGCAACATCAGGTCCACCAAAATCAGTAGATATTTTACACATTACTACATTGGCAGACCACATCACCCCAGTCACACCAATAGCATTATTTCCCGAAGCTGCTACAGTTCCGGAAACATGGGTACCATGGCCATAGAAATCCATAGGATCATTGTCATTAGCACCAAAATCCCATCCATGTATGTCATCAACATAACCATTACCATCATCGTCAATACCATTACCAGGAATTTCATTAGGATTCGTCCATACATTATCTTTCAGATCCGGATGAAGATAATCGATCCCGGAATCATTAATACCAACAAGAACATTTTTATTTCCCGTATGCGTGTCCCAGGCTTCAGGAGCATCAATATCAGCGTCAGGTGATCCACCGGTTTGTCCGGTATTGTGCATGCCATAGAGAAGTTCAAAGGATTCATCATTGGGTATGCCTACATATTGATAGCGATAATCAGGTTCTGCATAGGCAACATGAGGATCTTGTTTCAATTGACCTATGGCTGAAAGTACCTGGTCTCGTCCAGTTTTTTCAAGTTCGATGAGGAGAATCTTTCTTGCTCCTCGCACCAGTGATTTGGTTTCGGGATTCCGGGCGATTGTCAGGTCACGCACCGATAGAGAACCGAGGGTATTGAGAAGTCCTGGTTGAGCTATAAACTCCTCACCTTGTTTCAATCCCACAATTACCCGACCGGGAACAAAGGGGAATGAGTAGTTTTTCTGACTGTAAATCAGTTCCGCACGAATTGACCTGGTACTTTTTTCATTCTTACGTTTCTGCTTTTCCACCGGAGAACCAGTTTGTTTAATAAACATCGAGTAAGAGAGTACATCACCACCAAGATTGGATAGAGTGCTGGTTTTATCTGCAGGCATATCCTTAGGATTTAATGTATAGGTAAGGACTGAAGGATTAATATCAATTACCGGTGGTTCAGTACCAGTACCTTGCAAATTAACCGTCATTACCGGTTCAACTTCAGCATTGGTGGTTATGACCAGTTCAGCCTTTTGATCTCCTAGTTCGGTTGGTGAGAAAGAGACAGTAATAGTTAGCTGTTCCTGGGGAGGAACTGTAAATGGCAGTTCCATGGTATGCTTAAACATAGTATTGTTTAGAGTGAGAGATTGTATTTCTGTTGCTTCAGTACCGGAATTTGTAAGGGTTAGTTCCATAGTACTGGTAGCACCCTTCCAGACCGGACCAAAATCCAATAATAAAGGTGCGACAGAAATAAGGCGTAATCCATCAACTGTCAATGCACAGGGTATCTGAAAAGGATTAGCCTGGCTGGGATCATTGTGAGATAACTCAACGAATCCATTATAAACTCCGCCAAAAAGATCAGTTGCATCTAAAGTAACGGTCAATTCTTGCATTTCACCAGTACTCAGGCGTATAGTTTCGCCATCTCGATCAATGGCAAGCCATTTCATAGAATGAAGCCAGTCAATGGTATTACCCATCATCGGGATTAAATCACCCTCCCAATAATCATCTCCAGGAAACACATTTATGGCAACAATGGGTTTTGACTGATGATAAGCACCAACAAGATATCCGGTATCATAATATCCCAGGGGTAATCCATCACCAAATACTTTAGCAGCGTCAATTGGTAAAGCACACCTAAGGGATCGAATACCTTCGGTGATTGGGTGAGGTTCAAAGGTGTTGGCAGAACTTTTCATGCCCGGACCACTCATGGTAATGGGCATATATTCAGGATCAGTAATTCTTCCTTGCAGTCCATACCCACCGGTATTGGCAATAGCAGCAACCATAAGACATAACCTCCCTCCCATGTCTACATAGTCGGCCAGATTATTTCCCAGGAGAATCGGATCAGACCAAGGAAAATTTGCCGCCACCATTATAACATCATATTGGAGAAGATAGGCAGTATTCGGAACCTCAAATTCACCATTGAGTACCTTAAGAGAGGAAATGTTTTCTAAGGATTCCAAACCAGTTACAAAAAGGTCTTTCCCGCCGGTAGGCAGAGTTGTCGTTAAATACAGTACAGATCCTTGCAAGGATTTGAGTAAATCACTGAAATCATTGTTGACATATTCTTCTACCGGTCCCAGGGTTGGATTTGCAGGTTGATCCGATGTCCAGCTAACATCACTCTTTTTAATCCCACTAGCTTTAATTAAAGCAGGTTTACTCTGGTGGATTTCTTCCTTAGCTTCGCGTGTACGGGGGATAAAGGCAAGGTCTGCCTCTCCGTCATTTCTGACAGTCATAATTACCTCGACCACATCACCCACGGCAACTTCCCTTTCAATGCTGAGAGGATCCACACTCATGAGTGCCGGGTTTGTACCGGTACCTGTGCATTGAATCGTAATAAAGGGATTATCATCAGCATTGCTGGTAATTTCCAGACTAGCTTTATACTCACCTAGTTCAGTTGGTGAGAACAAAATGTCAACATCTATGGTTGTACCACCTGGGACTTCAAAAGGTAAGGCAATCTTAGCTGTAAACGCCTTATTATCAAAGCGAAGACCACTTACCAATGTTGTTGCCGCACCAGTATTGGTAAATTGTAAAGTCCTGGTTTCGCTTGATTGGCTTCCAACATTACCGAATGCCAATACTGGAGGGTCAACTGACAGGTTTTTAACCAGAGGAAGTACACCCACAGCATTCCACACTTGCTCCACAGTACTCACATCATAGTCTAAAGTGGCAGCTGCAAGTATCCAGGCTTCACGTGAATCATGATATTGGGCGTTACTGGTAAGTATATACATATTGGCATAGTTGGCAATATCAGCAGCAGCCTCAAGTCCAAGTCCTTCAATATCATAGGGATGCCCATCATTTTCACCTTTACCCCCTTCAGTAAGCAGGTAGAAAGCAAAGTTTTGCACCCCACTATTCGTATGAACACCGCCATTATCATCAGGGCCATCATACCAAAACGTTCCCAGGTAGTACGAAGGCTGTTGGAACCGTTGGGGATCACGAAGATCCCGGAGAGCCTCACCTTGCAGCCAACAGTCTTCGCCACAAAGCCAATCACTGTAACCGTCAATACCTGACGGATAAGAGCTTCGACCATCAGGTTGAGCATAAAATTCAACAATAGCACCTGTAATATCCGCATAGGATTCATTAAGGGCACCAGATTCATACATATATACTAGATTCGACGTATATTGGGTAATGGCATGTGAATATTCATGAGCAGCCACATCCAGCACCGTTAAAGGACCGGCAATCCTGCCATCACCATCACCAAAAAAGAATTGGGATCCATCCCAAAAGGCATTCACATAATTTTCTCCCACATGGACATTCGCAACAGCAAAAGCCCCATTATCATCAAAACTATTTAAACCTAATACTGTTGAAACCCATTCCTGGACAATAGCAAAATTATTTGCCAGGGATATTGCCGAAGGATCTGAAGTCCCCCAATCATGGGTTTCCCGTTGTTCCCAATCCCTGGTGTCTTCATTAAAAATGCCCCAGAGATTTTCCTTATGATAGAGAAAGTAATTACCTTCCTCATCATGCCAGCCTTGGAAAGAGACTTCCTCACCACCTTCCCCGCTCAACCGTGTACCGATTAGTTTTTCATGGGTTCCATCCGGACCTGGCCCTCCATGTACAATCTGATTGAGGCGAAAAAGCAGAGTACCATCCTGGGCATCAACATAACACCGCCAAAGTGCTGGATTCTCTGCATTTTCACGAACCATTACTTCATAGGCCAATTTACCATCGTAGATAACCAATGTAGGATTTTCCTCGATTGTTGTATAGTCTGTTTGACACCCTTTCTGGGCTTGTTTTTTAGCATGTTTGACAGCAACTTTTGCATAAGTTGACAGGTTTAATTGTGGGGCAATCTTACCACTTACTGCATAAATTTCATTCTTCTGGTTTACATGAATGATTATATCACTGCCAATGACTGGCAGGTTCTTGTAATATTGCATATATCTTATATGGCTATTACCGCGTTTGTCTTTTTGGATACGCAGAAATTGCATCTTCGAACCCTTTAGACCAAAAAGTTTATTGATACTTTTACCAATCTCCTCCTCTGGTTTACTTGTGGAATTGAGCTTTTTTGCCTTTTTAGATTGGTTAAAGGACGTACCGATGAGATCTTCTAACTGAAGATTTCTAAGCCCACGTATGCCTTTTTTATGGAGATTTAGGTTAGTGTGTTTATCAGTTGTTGATCGGGAATTCGCTTTTTGAGGATCCTTAAAAGCAAAAACTGAAATTACAAACCCGACCACAAATAGAGCACAGACAAGAGATGAAACTCGCTTCATATAAAGCTCCTTGATTAGGGTAAAATACAGTTAATAATTTTAATTAATTTAAATAAGAGGG
>JANQEY010000056.1 GCA_028278125.1 bacterium
GAGTGATACTTGAGGGGGACGTTGAAAACAATATTGCTTCCCGCATGTTAAGCATCCAGAATGCTGATCTGAAACTGACCGAACGGTATATTTCGCCAAATGGAGACAATATAAAGGACAGCACGGATTTCTTTTTCCGTATTAATGAAGCACAGACAATAACTATCGTTGTTATTAACGAAAATGGTGAAATCGTTAGAACTTTTTCTGGTGAAAGCCTTGAAAATATTGACGCGGCAATGGTTACCTGGGACGGCCGTGATGAAAACAGGATGATCGTGACTGACGGCGATTATCAGATTCAGGCACTGGATGGAAACGGCAATCTTTTAGCCAGCCTTGTTGTAACAGTAGACAACAACTTTTCTTCACTGCTTGAAGCAATCGGGACCGAGTTCTTCTTTCATGGCAATATTTCCTGCATGCTTCCTGATTTAACAGAATGGGAATGGTTTTCTAACGACAACGGAATTGTTTTTAACCTTAAAGCGTATGATGAGAATACACCGGAATATACAACCGGTTTGTATGCCATGTCTCCTGACGGAAGGGGTATCACCAGGCTGGTACCATGGGCGTGGAGCGGAGAGTCTGATCCTGTGTATACATACAGCTATGATTTTTCACTCTCTGCTGACAATAAAACCGTGGCTTTTATCCTAACCAAAATCTTAAAGAGCCCATATCGTGTTTTGCAGACCCAGCTATGGACGGTTGATTTATACGGCGAAAATATGACCCAGCTTGAATCCTACGATTATCAGGATGAAGACGGTAATTTGCTTACATCGCAGAAAATCAAATCAATTCAATGGTCTCCGGATGGTTTACACATAGCGTGTTATGTTGACGGAGAACAGGGCAGTGAAATCTTTATGATAAAACCGGATGGCACAGGAAAAATTGATCTGCCTGATAGCACGGAACCGTTTGCCTGGTCTAAAGACGGAACAAGGCTTGCTTATTACAGTGAAGGCGCGCTCATGTTTTCTGACCTTCAGGGAAATAATCAGGAAATTAATTACTTTGGCGAGACAGTCTATAATCTGGGCTGGTTGAATAATGATCAGTTAATCGGACTTGATGAATATGACAACATATGGATGTTTCAGACATCTGATGAAGAGGAGCCTATTCTTGTGTTTGATGCCCAGGAAGACAGGGAGGCGCATGATGATGATGGAACGTATTATCCTTATCAGCTGAGCAATGATGGAAAGCATTTAGCCTTTAAATCACGTTATAGGATATGTCCGGTAGAAGCATGCGAAGAACTATATCAAGTAAGAATCTGTGATGTTACCGAAGACTGCCGGGTTATCCATGAATCAAAAAAAGAGGAGGATTGGCAGCAGTCTAGTGTTATTGAAGACATTATGTGGTCATATAACGGTGAACAACTTGCTTTTGTGGATCGTATTTTTGAAGAGGATGACTGCAATGCTAATGGACAGATTATTATTGTTGATTCTGAAACAGATGAAAAACAGACATTTTTTATTTCAAATGAAAATCCGTGTGAAGGTGATGGAGAGAAACAGTATAATGTCGGTTCTTTAAAATGGTTCAAGGATGATATTCATGTTTTGGCTGAAAGTGATAGTGGGATTTACGCGGTTAACACGGAAACCAAAATCAGAACAACATTTCCCGTTGAAACAGAAAGCAATGATGAAGTTTTCCAGGATGCTGATTTGTCATTTGGCGGAAGATATTTAACCTATCATCAGCAGGTTCATGAAGAAAGCGTATGTTATGAAAGAGGCAGCCGGGACATCTGGACAATGGGCAGCCTTCTGAACCTTACTGCGGAGTTAATCGTTGTTCGGGAAGAGGCTTCACTTATTTTAAGAGGTATTGCTTCAGATGCTAATTTTGAAAAATACTATATTGAATATGCTGAAGAAACAGATCCCCTTGACGATCCTGGTTCATGGCACCCTGTCAGACCCCCTTCAGCAGATATGGTTGTTAATGATATTTTTACCGAATGGGTTCCCCCCCATGCAGGTATCTTTTATGTTCGGCTGATTGCTGTCGATCTTGCCGGTAATGTTGAATATGACAGGAAGCGCGTCTTCTGGAAAATGACTCCAGGTATTGCCGACCTTTACCTGGACGAGGATATTTTTTCACCTAATAATGACGGCATTAAGGATACAGTCAAGCTTCATTATACCATTTTAGAGGCAATACACCTTCAGTTTAATATTTATGATGAAGATGACAATCTCGTACGGTTATTTTTAAAAGATTATGCTGAACCGCCTTTAGATGAAGGAAAAGACTATCTTGAATGGAATGGAAGAGATGAAGGCGGCAAGCTGGTTCAAGACGGATTATACAGAATCAATATTCTTGATTATGATTTCTTTGTTGAAATCGATACTACTTACCCTGACGCGGATATTGAAATCGGCGTCATTAATTACAAAAATCAGAGTTTAAATAATTATTATTTAGTGTCAGATTTTTTCGGAAAATCTGAAGATGAAAACTTGTCACATACAGTCATTGAATACGGTGAAGGGGACAATCCCGACATCTGGTATGAATATTCAATAGGTAGTAGCCTGCAGGAAATTTCTGAGAACAACATGGGATTTGTCACTGGAAAAAAATTCCGGATAACTGCAGAGGACAGTGCCGGAAACGTCACTTCCCGTGTAAGTGATTACATGGAAGAAATACTTGTTCTCCATGAATGGAGTGATCCAAACAACTATGCAGGCAGCGAGACGTGGTATGACATACCTCTTGAGAAGCAGGAAGATGGGTCTTTTATGTCATTTGAGGCAATTCCGGCGCCCCTGGTACAGCAGGGGGTTCATGTACTTAAAGGTTTGTCCACGATCAGGCAGACGATCACATCCATGAATGTACAATACCACACAGATGATTTTCAGTGGATAGATGAACAAGAAGTTCCCGGACCTGCTCCAGGCCTGTTTGAACTGGAATGGGACAATACCGGCCTTGCTACTGAAGAAATCAATACTGTAAGAATAAGGTTTGTTCTGGAAAATAATGAAGAACTTTTTTCCAATCCTGTTGCCACCAAACCAGCATTAGAAATTGAAAGACTTGCAATGGAGTCATCCACTGAGCTTGAAAAATGTTATTGGAGTTATCGTGCCACAGTATTACCATTGGAAAATTTTACATCTCTTAAAGTTATAACCAGTACAGATGGCGGTGATCACTGGGAGACATGGCATTCATGGGCAGAAGGAGATATACCAATAGGTAAGTTCAACATGCCGCATCCACCTGAATTCAGGTCAGGTGGGGATTTAGGGGATATGATCATGCTTTCAGGCCAGGGGGTTAGTGGTACTGTATATGTAAGCTCTGCCTTGCTCTATGAAGATCCTGTTTGTCGAGCGGCTGAAGAGGACGACGAGGACGAAAAAGAATTCTTCGGGCTAAATATTTCTTATGAAAACGCAGTTACATGCAATAGCATTGCTCCGGGAGTTGCTTCTATAAGCGCCAGAGTATACATGCCTTCAGCCAGGGATTTGCTGAGCGTGGCTTACTATATTGAAATAGACGGGGAATCCGAACTTATTCGTGAATATGATCTTACTGCAGGGAAACGACCGGGCAGGGTTGACATTGATACAAACGATATGCAGGAAGGTGTTTATCCGACAAAGGGCGTACTTGAATATATTGATGAGAAAGGAGAATTCCAAGAAAAAATATCAAACAGAAACCTTTATGTTGACCGTATTATCCCGCACACGGAAATCACCTGGCCCAGCATATCAGCATCTCCGGCCTGTCCGGCAACTTATGGTTCGCAACGCGGGATTGCGATTCAAGGTTCTGTTTCTGACAATAACCGGGTTTCCGGACGAAATCTGTATTATAAGGAAACTGATTCAGGATCTGGTGAATGGCACGAGATTGAAACACTTGATGTGCCCGACGAGGACAAGCCTGCCGGGGTCCTGGATATTTGGGACATAACAAACATTGAATTACCCGCGAATTATTCTATTAAACTCGAAGCATATGATGTGGCAGGAAATTTGGGATGTGATATTACATCATTTTTAATAGACAGCAACGTCAACATAAATGCATCAGGTGATCTAAAATTAATTTCGCCCCAAAATAATGACGGTTATGTTGATGTATTGACGATTGAATTAAGTGGAATTGAAGATTCTGAAATTGAAATTAGAATTCATGAGCACGAAAGCGGAGATTTGATAAAAACCCTTATTTCAGATTACGCTTATACTGGCGGCAATCAGGAGGCATTTATCTGGGATGGAAAGAATGAAACAGGTGATTATGTCCCGGACGGTTTTTATCATCTCTATATTAAATCTACTGATTTATGTGGTAATACAATAGAAGGTTATTTCCATCGTGTTGAAATTGACAACACATCTCCTGAGCTTGCCATCACATATCCGCAGCCGCTTGATCCTCTAGGCGTTATTGTTGAAATTACAGGTAACGTTTATGACCTAAATTATGAGAGCGGCCAGCTTAACGTACAGGAAAACGAGTCTTCTGAAGAGCCACTTCTGTTTTTCCCAGTAGGGTCCAGTGAGGATGAGAAAGTTTTAGGCCGGTGGAACACGATCGAACAGAACGGAATCTGGATACTGAAACTTTTTGCCCAGGATAAAGCCGGGAATTATAATGAACTGTTTGTAACAGCTGATCTTGGTGAAAGAGGAGATGTTATCACGGACTTTTTTACTCTTCCTGACCTGTTTTCACCCAACCAAGACAATAAACTTGAGACAGCAGATATTACGTATGTTATCAGTGATGATATTCATGATGATTTTTATGTTGAAACGTCTATCGGGTCTTTAATAACCAAAACTGATAACTCAGTAACACCTGGTACGCATACATGGCCGTGGGATGGAAAGGCAAACAATCAGACAGTTCCTGACGGCAAGTATAAGGTTACTGCTACGGCGTTTCTTACGGCAAATCGTGCTGAGATTCAAAAAGAAGAAATCAGTATAGTGGTTGATACAACACCGCCAACGATTGAATTTGAGACCCCTGTGGACCAGTCCTATATCAAAATTAATGAAACACAAATAATCGGCACTATTTATGATAAAAATATTAAGGCGTATACAGTAAACCTGACAGGTCCTGGAGGTGCCAGCATTATTGACTCTGACACACAGAACAGGACCGATTATCTTTTTAATG
This sequence comes from bacterium, assembly GCA_028278125.1. The sequence continues at coordinate 5,197 of JANQEY010000056.1, forward strand.
AACAAGAAGGCCTTGAAGACGGTATTTATACCATAGATGTTACAGCTGAAGACTTTGGAATGATAGAGACAGACAGGCTTATTCAATTTACAGTTGACACGACCCCTCCGGAACTAACTTTACAGACACCTGAGAATGAAGCCCTTTATGGCGCAAATAACGATACCATTCATATTACAGGGTCAATAGAGGAAGCAAACATCGAAACATGGTCTCTCAGGTACAGGCTGGCTGCTGGTTCAGGTTCATGGAACATTTTAACTGCCCAGGACACACTGCCTGCTGATGGTGAACTGTTTGAATGGAAGGTTGGGATAGATGACAATGTCCCTGATGGAAGGTATATTATTTCTCTTTACGCAAAAGATTTGGCTGGATGGGAATCCGAGACAGTTGTTTTAGTAACAATCGACAATCAGCCGCCGATTGTTGAAATAACAGAACCGAATGAAGGCGCGTATATTACAGAACCGCTGCAAATAAATGGTACAGCTTATGATGCCACCATGGCGGAATATTCTGTGGACCTATCAGAAGGTGACTGTGCCAATGCCTTTAAATGGATTGAGATACAGACTTCAGGTTTTTCAGTGGAAAACAGCGCCCTGGCTTCCTGGGAAGCACTCCCTCCTGACGGGGATTATTGTATAAGGCTTAAAGCATCTGATGCTATAGGGAATACAAATGAAGCATCCATACAGGTAAAGGTGGACACCCATCCACCGGCACCGCCGGTGCTTGCCGGAGAAAGAAAAGAAAAGATCAATGTAGAACTTGCCTGGAGCGGCAATACAGAGGCAGATCTTGCAGGATTTAATGTTTACAGGGGAAGCGAAAAGATAAACACTGATCTTTTAACCCAGGCCACCTATACGGATACAGACTTAACAGAGGGCGTCTATACATGGACGGTTAAAGCAGTAGATTTTGCCGGCCTTGAAAGCGATCCTTCAAATGTGATTGAACTTAAAATAGACCTGACACCGCCGGATACCGGCATACGTGTTCCTGAAGACAATTCAACCATAAGTGATATTGTTGAAATCATGGGTACAGCGTTCAGCATTGATGACTTTAAGGAATATCGAGTGTTTATTGGCCAGGGTTCAGCGCCTGCCACCTGGAGTATGATATCTTCCGCCCAGTCTTATCTGTCATACGGCAGGCTGGCTTCATGGGATACCATAACCTTTAGCGATGGGGAGTATGCCATCAAGCTTGAAGCAGAAGATATTTATGAAAACATCGGGATTTCTCAAATTACGGTCACCATCGACAATACACCGCCGGATGCCCCTGAAATCATCAGCGTTTCAGTTGAGGATCCAACAGAGCCGAATAAGGTTACGATTCGATGGGAAGAAAACCCTGAAACAGACCTGGATGGATACCTGATTTTCAGGAACAACATGCTTGTTAACGCGCCTGGTATTGTCATCGGTGATTTAAGTCCATATCTATTGAGAGATAATACACCGTATGATGATCTGGATCTTCCAGACGGCTCATATGACTACTATATGGTGGCCATGGATTTTGCCGGCAACATGAGCGCTCCTTCAGCCCTGCTGCCGCTGGTAATCATAGAAACAAAGGCGCCGCATGCGACAATTATTATTCCTGATGATGGCTTCGGTTTTGAAAAAAAGTTTTCAATCATGGCAGAAGCAGATGATAATGATGTCGATTATATACAGTTCCAGTATAAGCATGCTGATGCAGATGAAACAGCGTGGGCAAACCTTGGCGGGCCAACCATTGATCCGTATGTGACGTATCTCGACCCCTTGGATGCTGGTCTTGGCCTGGTATTTGATCAATACTATAACCTAAGGGCAATTGCCACTGATGTGAATGAAAACACTGACCAGAATCCTTCCTTTATCACGGTTCAATATACAAATGCTGAAGCACCTGCCCGTGTACAAGGATTGGCAGCAGGTGTTGAAGAAGGTGATGTAACCTTAACCTGGAATGCCTCTACTGAATATGATTTTGCAGGATACAATGTATATCTTATTTCAGAAAGTGAAGGGGAACAGTTAAATGTGTTGCCTGTTCTTGATGAAACTTTTGTGCATCAGGGCCTGGAGGATGGTATTTATGAATATGCGGTTACGGCTGTTGATACTTATGAAAATGAAAGCGACTTTTCAAATACGGTTTTAGCGGAAATTTACACGCCGGAAATAGATCAGCCGTATACACCTCTTGGTGAAAATACAGTACCGGTTGTTGGTAAAAATGTAAAGCCTGATGATGTGGTTGAGATATTTGTTGAAATGTCAGGTGATTCAAATTCAGTAACTGTTGTTGCGGATGCTGAAGGGAAGTTCACTGCAGACACACCGTTGTTCCCGGGTGTAAACAGTATTTTTGCCCAGGCAACTGACATAAACGGCAATATCAGCAAAGCTTCTGAACCTGTCGTCACTGTTTATAATGAACCGCCTGCAGCACCCACAGGTCTTGCCGGCGAAGATTCCGGTTATGGCGCAAGGCTGACATGGGATCCAAATACAGAGGATGATATTTTTGGATATTATATATACCGGGATGGTGAAAAGCTGAACGATTCCGATGAACTTGAACCAGATGACATTGCTTCCTTTGATGCTTCTGAAAACAGCGAAGACGCACACAAAGCGTATGATAATGATCATATGAGCGAATGGGACTGTGAATTTTATTACGACTTTGAATTTGTATGGTGGGAGATGGAACTGTCTGAGTATAAGTTGATCCGGGAGATTGAAATTCAATGGGAAGATGATGATAATTCAGGAAAAGATTATGAAATCCAGTTCTGGTCGGATGATGCTGAAGCATGGATAACATATGAAAAGGTAGAGGATAACACCAGCACTGAGAATAATTTTGAACTGGATCCTCCTTATGGGACAAACAGAGTACGGATATATATTACTGAACTTAACAGCACAGAATATCCAAAAGAATTGAGTTTGGCTGAGGTCAAGATTGAATGTGAGGACCCGGAAACTGAATTCTCCGGAGACCCGGAGTATTATGATGAAGACGTATCTGATGGAACATATACCTATTATGTAACGGCAGTTGATATTTACGGTTTAGAAAGTGAGTCTTCTGATGACATTCAGGTTGGTGTCGGAGATGTGTATCCCCCTGAAGAACTGATAACGCTTAACGCCGCAGCCTTGGAAACAGACATCCAGCTTGACTGGAATGATATTTCCGGTACAACACCCGATCTTGAAGGATATAACGTTTACAGGCTTGAAGGTTCGGACTGGATACTGATCAATGACGATATTGTGCCTGCGAATACGTATACTGATGAAAGCCTTTCAAACGGCACCTACACATACAGGGTAACTGCTGTTGACGATTCTGATAATGAAGGTGCGCCTTCTACTGAAGCTTCTGCTACAGTGTATGCTGAACCGCCCCAGGCCCCGACAAATCTTACCATTAATCCTGAAGGAAAAGCATTACAAGCCTGCTGGGATTTTGATGGGCCTGAACCAGCCGGATACACCCTATACAGGGGTACAGTCTCAGGCGGACCTTATGAACCGGTTAACAGCATGCTGATTGAAGATACCTGCTACATGGATTCAGAAATGGCCCTTGATGTTACCTATTATTATGTTGTGGTTGCTGTTGATGATGTAGGCAATGAAAGTCTTTACTCAAATGAAGAGAGCGGGGAACTGGAAGGGAGTATTCACGCGCTAGTGCCGGTTATATTCTTCCCGACCACAAGCGGCTTTCCAATAGATGTTACGGAAGACAAAACCGACATCATCGGCAGGGCTGATCCGGGTTGTACGATTGAACTTTTTAAGGATGGTGTTTCCCTGGGAACCGCTATTGCTGCTGCAGAAGATACAGAACAGGAATATATTTTGGATGAGCCCGGTTTCAATATCGGAGAAGTTGCCATGTCGCCTTGCGGCAATTTCGCGGCCATCTATGGACGGTTTTCTGTTGATGAAGCGTCTGAAACCCTGATGATACGCATACAGAATTTCAATACTGGTGAGATAAATGAGCTGGTTCTTGAAGAGGATGATATTGTGTTTGGTGAACTCGCCTGGGCCCCTGACAGTACCAGGCTGGCTTATTCTTTTTTTGACTATAATACGGAGAATGAACGGATTTATATTTATGATATTGCTGCCGATATTAATGGATTGCTGACCAATGATGAGTATGTGGAAGAGAGCCAGCCGTCATGGTCAAGAGATGGCAGCAAGATAGCATTTCTGAGTTACAGGGATAGTGGCAATGGCATTTGGATCAAAGATTTCGCATCTGATGAACTGTTTCTGGTTGCAGAAGATGTATCCACAGACGGGCTACAGATATCACCTGATGGCAATAGTATCGCTTATATTGATGGAGACGGCCCAGCAGATAATTTATATATTGTTAATGATGACAATACTGAAGAGATCTCCGGTTTTGTTCATGACTTTAAGTGGTCGCCTGACGGATCAAAGCTTGCCTTTGTATCTTCAATTAATAATGACATGAGTGATGTTTATATCCATGATATAAGTACCGGTTCTGTTGAAAGGGTAACGGACTGGGAAGAGAGCATGGTCTGGATTGAAACGTTGACATGGATGCCAGACAGCAGCGGGATTATTTATACTGTTGAAACAGAAGTCGAATTAATGATATGGCGTGTATCCTCAGAAACTCCCTATGATAACATGCTGATAGTCGACATTACGGATGAAAATATTAAATATTTAGAAGTATTGCCGTCAGGTATGTTTGTATTACTTGGCGATGAAATGACAAATATGATGATTAAAACGTCTCCTGCCGGTAATTTTGTCTTTAATGATGTTCCGCTTGATCCTGGCGAAAATCTCTTTTCAGCAACAGCAGAATACTTGTCCGGTTTTGTGACATCACCATCAGAAGAGATCTCAGTTACCTTGGAGAGTGATGCGGTGGTTGATCTGTCCATAGCAGATGAAGATATATTTGTTTATCCGTCAATTCCCATTACCGGAGAGGAAACAGCTGTAAGCGTATCTGTGTATAATAGCAGCATGGTCGATGCGCATGATGTTGATATCGATATATACATGTGGGATTCCAAAGGAGACATGACGCTGGTTGATTCATTTACTGTTGAATTGTTTGAAGCGGAATCAGAAGAGACTGTCAGTTTGATATGGGACAGCACCGGAAATGGTGGCATGAATACAGTAATAGTGGATGTTGATCCATGGAATACAATCGATGAAATTGATGAGGAAAACAACCTTGCGTACAGGGATATTTTTGTTGCCTCTGGCGAAGGCATAGAAATGACAACGATCCTTGATGACACCGAGTATACAGGTGATGATTCTGTTTATATTGATGTCAGCCTGATCAACAGTAGCCAGGACAGGGATGTAAACCTGGAAGTGAGGATAGAAGATGGAAACGGCGATATTGTAACCGTTTTAGAAGACATGGATCTTAATATGTCATATGGATTCACGGAAACATTTTACATGACCTGGAGCACGAACGATATATTAGAGGGGACCTATACAGTAAGATCAATCCTGTCAGACGGTTTAGAGGTACTAAAAGAAAGCGAAGCATCCTTTTTAGTAATAACCGGTATGGACATTAGCGCTGATCTGTCTACAGACAAGAGAAACTATAGCGCAAATGAAAATGCAGAAATAGAAGTCAAGATCACAAACAACATTATGAGCTCCCTGGTTTCATTATTAAATGTAAAAATAATGATTAAAGATACTGACAGCAATATTTTATATGTTGAAGAACAGGATGTGATCAATCTGCTCGGCAATGCAAGTATAGCCGTCTCCGCAGATTGGAATACAGAAGTGAACACGCCAGGGGAGTATGAAGCGTTGACAGAAGTTTATTATGAAGGCGAGATTGTTTCGTCGGATTCAAAACTGTTTCATATAGATCCGTCACAGGTTATTTCCGGTACCTTAAAAGCGACGCCAGGGGTTGTCGCTAAAGGGGGCGATGTAAAAGCGGAATATACGTTAACGAACACCGGGAATTCAACTATTGATAACCTTCCTGTAAGCCTGGTTGTCATTGATCTGGACAGTATGACTGTAATGGATAGTTTCCAGGAGATTGTATCTGTTGATATGAATGGGACTGTGTCTGGTGAGGCTGTTTTTACTGCTGACGGCTATGAATTAAAACCATACAGGATTTTGCTGCAGTATGATGATAACGGTGAAGTAAACACGCTTGCAAGCGCGTCTTTCACAGTTAATGATGGCTTTGGTCCATTAGTTACGATTTTATCACCTGATAACGACAGTACCCACGCTTCAACATTCTTTGTTACAGTTAAAGCCACAGATGATATTTCAGGCGTTGCAAAGGTTAAATACAGAATGGATGAAGAAGATTGGAGTCCGATGCCGTTATCAAGGCCGACATTAGGTGAATACGCAATTACGTTTATTCCAAACGAATTAGATGTAGGAACGCATATATTCAATTTTATTGCTTATGATAATGCGGGAAATCAGTCAGTCCCTGTATCTGCAGCGATTGAAATTGTTCCCAGGGTTGACATGACCGTCAGCATCGAAAGTGAACCTCCGGGAATCAACAATAATGTGGACATTAACGTAAACCTTGCCAATATCGGCTGGGGAAAGGTTGTGGATCTGGATGTTACAATTGAGACCCTGGGCGGGGATACAATTAAAACATTTGATACAGAAACCGTGACCCTTAATCCAGATGAAATCAGGGATGTTGAATTTATATGGAACACAGGGACAACGCCTGCCGGAGATTATCTCGTAAAAGCGGTTCTTAATAAGGATGGAACTGTCCTGGAACAGAAGATAATCGAATTTGAAATAGATGCTGTGCTGGTGATAACCGGCACCCTTGATGAGCTGCCTGATGTTAAGCATGGAGATCCGGTCCAGGCGCAATATACGGTTGTCAATAACGGTAATACAACGGCTGCTGCTTTGCCTGTAACAGCTGAATTGATAGATCCTTCCACGCCTACGCCTACCGTTGTTGAATCAAAGGTTCAGGCCATTGACGCTGCTATAGGTGAAACCGTGGCTGGCCAGTTTACCTTCTCTACACAAGGGTTGAGTATTCAACAGTATAACATTGTACTGACGTATACATGGCAGGATGAAACCCATGAGATTGCGCAAGACAGCTTTAATGTCATTGATGAGGATCCGCCTGTGGTCACTATTATTTCACCTGAATCCGGAAGCGTGTTTGATGAACAGGGGTTTGAGCTGTCAGTAAAGGCTGTGGATGATCTAACGGAAGTCGAGAAAGTAGAATACCGTATTGATGACAGGGAATGGGTATTGCTCCCGATTTCCGGTTCTGATCCGGATATATATACATCTCACTATACACCCACGGAAGATGATGAAGGAGACCATGTCATCAGCTTCAGGGCGTTTGATATAGCAGATAATATGTCTGATCCGGTTTCCGTACCTATTACCATTGAACTTTTAGATCCTATCGAACAACTGACAGGGTCCCTTACCGCATTACCTGATCCGGTTTTCCGCGGCTTTGAAGAGACATTCACGTATGTGATTACAAGCGGGAGTATCGCTGATATTGATAATGCTGTCTTAAAGGTGAATGTTGTTGATCCTGAAACAGGGAACAGTGTTGAAAAACTTGAAACATCGTTGTCTATCACTGGCGGCGGTACAATAGCAGACAGTCTCAGCTTTATCGCGGATATTTTGCCAAAAACATATGAGGCTGTCCTGCTGGTTGCTGCAGACACTGTTTCAGATGAAATAGAGCTTGACAGGACTACATTTGAGGTTGTGCCGTCTCTTGATGCGTACAAGGAGCTTGCTGACAACGGCAGAATTCTTGTCTGGATAAACGACCACTGCCGTCAGGAGTGCAGTGGATGGCCCCATTACGGTGATGACGATGATGACGACGACGATGATGGTGATGATAGAGATGACAATGGCGATGACGATGATGATGACGATGATGACAATGAATGGTCGCATGATAAGAAAGAAAGCCATGGTAACCACAATACAAAATGCCACACCAAACCGGGCAATTCTGACTGCGAGTGGAAAGACTGTATCAGGGTTGATCTCGTGGAGAGCATCCTTAACGAAGCGGTTGCTGATTATAAGATCGTATTTGAAAAAGAGGATTTCCAGAAAGAGCTGAGAAATCCATATTACACGGATATCCTTATTCTTGGCGATAAACAGCCGCTAACAGGCTTATATAACGCTGAATTAAGGGAAAAGGTCAATGTCGGTACCGGACTTGTGTCATCACTCTGGCTCCGGCATGGATGCGGATGGGACAGGCTCTTTGGCGTGACGTATAAAGGCAGACTTCCAGTGAACAGCATAGATGTCAATACAGTGGAAAGCCCCATCACCTCAGAGGGTGTGATACATGCCAATGGAAAACCGAAAAAAGTTAAAGCAATGGGTCATACAACTATTGCCGGGTGGATGCAGAAGGAATGTAAACGGCGACAATGCTGTGATACCAAGCATCCGGCCATTGTATTGAATGAATACGGTCTTGGGAAGACGGTTTATACAGCGTTCGATCTTGGCATGACCTTAAGTGATGACAATTATGATCAGATCGCGGATCTTATTGTCAATTCCCTGGCCCATGTTCACAAGCCTGTGGAAACAGATGTATTCCTGCCGTGGGATGTTGTCCCTGTGGCGCTAACTCTTGAGAGCCTGGGGAGTGAAATCGATCTGAGGATTTCTGAAACATATCCGGATGATCTAATGCTCTATGATTCCAGTTCAGGTGAATGGATCAAAGATAATCCGTGGATATTTGAACTGGGTCTTGAACCTGAAGAGATCGTTACTCTTGAGTATTACTTTGCCGTGCCTGATGCCATTTTAGACTATACAGCAGATACAGCAATAGATATCGAAATTAACGATGAATATACACTTTTCAAGAATTTAAGCGTCGGTTTTTCAGTTGAGACTGATTCCATGACCCTGGTTGATGATATTATCACAGATATCTCATCCCTGTCATTGTGGTACTGGGAACGATACAAACCGTATTTTGCCGTAAAATTCCTTGAGCAGGTAAAATATCGCGCCATTGAATCTGAAGAGGATATCCAGAGAAACATCCATGATGTGATCATGGCCGTTGAGTTAATGCGATCGGTTTACTCTGCTGATATAACAGATATTCGGCTGAAACTCGACGCTCTTTTAAGGATTGAGGAGAGTATGTATTATTTTTACGTGCTGATCAAACAGATGACTCCCCATCCGCCTGTTGCTGAAGCAGGCGGCCCGTATATCGCTGTTTCTGGGGAGGAAATAGAACTTGACGGTTCAGGCTCCTATGACATTGATGAAGGCATCAGTGAATCTGGTGATCCGCCGTTTGATACCATTACCGCCTATGATTGGGAAATAGACCTTGTGGAGCCCTATGATTTTGAAGACGCGTTCAGCGCTACACCGATTATAGCGGGTCATGAAGATCCAGGTGATTACGAGGTCCTCCTCCAGGTGACAGACAATACTGAAGCTGCTTATCCAGGTTCCGGCCTTGGCAATCAGGCCCATACAGACAGCGCGTTAGTAGAAGTTTACACCTTGGGAGTAAGCAGTATTAAGGGCAAGTATCATTGGGGGAAGATCAAGGTGAAATGGAAAGGGATAGGCGCGGATAAATATACCATACTCCGGTCCGTAAAAGGGCCGAATGAAGGATTTGAAGATATCGGTAAAACATGTAAGACATATTTTTACGATTATTCCTGTAAAAAGAAAAAGGACCGGTGGTACCGTGTCAAAGCCGTCATAAACGACGAAGACGTATTATCACCAGCTGTTTATATGAAAGGACATTAACATATTCACCGCAAAGGAAAGAAAAAAGATATTCACCACGAAGAACACGAAGGACACGAAGATATATTTTTTTGCTATGCAATTAACAGCAACAATTTAGTGGTGACACATAGAATGGAAATGAACCATGAGTATGTTTAGATTAAAAGAAGTAAAAATTATTTTGCCCAAAGGGCATAAAAACAAACCCCTTCGTGCCCTTCGTGTTCTTCGTGGTGAATACGTCTTGTTCTTTTTCTGTGTCCTTTGTGGTAAAAAAAAGCTGTTTATCAATCAATGGAGGGAACATTGATGCGACATCATCTGAAAAAACTTCTGTTAGCTATTCTGTTTATTACTCTTTTACCGTTTCTGTCTCTTGCGGAAAGCCTTGAAAGCAGTATGCAGGAGAACCTTGAAAAGAGTCAGGTTATCATATCCAGGATTTATACCAACCTGGGCACAGGTACGTCTGTGGCATCAGATTTTGAGAGCCTGATAGCTCTTAATGAGGATATTGAAGCAACCCATATGCTGCTGGAGAGCCGGTATAGATCTGTCCAGGAATATGTGGACAGCTTCAGCGGATCAAAAGCTTCTGATAGAAACAGCCAGATGATGTCAATATATCTGGATACGATTGAAAAGTATCTTGAGATCATGAGTACAATTGAAACTGAAGATGATATAACTGCTGAGATTTTTGAAGATCTTGAGACTATTTTTGAAAAGGCTTTTCCAAAGACAAAAAGACCGATTTACGGGAGTCTTCCATATAAGAAATTAGGTTATACAGCAAAACTTCCATTGGCAGAGCCGCAAATTACACCAGCATACAAGGGCGGCGATATGACGGTGACAGATGCTGACCTGGCCGCAACACCGGAAGCCCCTATTTCAAAGGAGATTGCCGAAAAAGCGGAATCGTTGAACTGGAACCCGGTTGAAATATATGAATATGTAAAGAATGATATTGAGACAGAATGGTACTGGGGTCTTATGAAGGGGGCAGAAGAGACCATGCGCCAGGGTAGTGGTAATGATTGTGACCAGGCAGCCCTTCTCGTGGCCCTGCTCAGGGCCTCAGGATATCCCTCCCGTTATGTAAGGGGTGTTATCGAGTTTTTTCCTGATATTGAACGAGCAAAGGCCCTGGTCGGTGTTAAGGATGATGTGGCGCTTTTGACGTTTTTTCAGAAAGCAGGCATACCATTTCGTCCTGTATATGCAGGAACCATAAAAAATGTTCAGATAGAACATGTATGGGTTGAAACGCAGGTTCCGTATTCTAATTATCGCGGGGCAATAATTGATGAGCATGGGAAAACCTGGCTTGGCCTTGATACAAGCATTAAGGCTGCGGGATTTAATGAAAATGAGCCAATCAATATCCTTGAAGAGATCCAGATCCGGGATTTAAGGGATGAGTATCTTGAAACACCTCGTGAAGATACCCCCCTGGCATATATTCAAGAAAAAATCGGCAATTATCTTTCCCTTAACCATCCTGACAAAACATATGAAGATACACTTTATACAAGAACACAGGTGCCGGAAAATCTGAACATATTGCCGGCAGGCCTCCAGTTCATACAGCTTGTTGTAACCGGCGAATATACACAGATGCCTGAAGCATTAATGCATAAGGTCCATTTAAATGCATCAGATTTAATGGGTCATGAACTGTTTGATACTGTTTTCGAAACATTTAAAGTCTGCAATCAGCAGATTGTGGTCAGTTATGAGCCTGAGACAGTAGAGGATCAGGAGATTATAAATTCATTTGGCGGCTTTGAAAATACACCTGCTTATCTTTTGCGGCTTCGTCCTGTTCTGTTGATTAACAATGAGCGAGTGGCATTCGGTTCCGGCGGTCTCCCAATGGGTGAGGAATATGAAATCACAATAGATCTTGTGTCTCCTGATAATACACCTGAAGATGCAAGTGATAATACAACATCTCAGGTAAAGAATCCTTTTTTTATCGGTAATGTATCTGTTATCGGAATTACTGCACCAAAATCTGTATTGCCGTATGATTTGCCTGAAGAAGAAATAGATGCTGAATGGCTGTTGTATAAAGAGGCACTTCACTATCTTGAATTATGGGGCAGGTCAGAAGATGAGCTGGCCGCTCTTCTGGATATTAATCTTGTACGCCCGATTCCGTCTGTTGTAACACTTGGCGGACTTGTGGAGGCAACCTATCTTCTTGGATCTCCTTATGATTTTGAGTGGAAGGGGATTTTTGTTGATGCTGATTTAAGGGTGGTTGAGACAGTGGAAGGTTATGCGTTTCCAGACCCAGCAGATGATCCCGGGAAGATATTTATGCAGCTTTCAGCACTTGAGGGGTCTTTTCTTGAAAACGCGGTTATTGAAGAAGATCTTGGCGTGGAATGCATATCCACGGCAAAACTGTTCGGACTTGCAAATACAGATGCCAATGTGGCCATACTGAGCATTAACCAGGAAAACATTGATACCATACTCAGCACCATTAACTTTGCTGATAATATTAAAGAAGACATCATCAACGCTGTTAACAAGGGCCTTGAGGTAAAAATACCTGATCTTTATATGACGTATGAAGACTGGCAGGGTATTGGATATATCAAGGAGGATCTTGAAACCGGCGAAGCAGGCTGGATGCTGTCCGGTATGATAGCCGGCGGGATGTCTGCAATAGGTTTTGAGAGATGGCCTGAAGCAATAAGAGATCAGTTTAAGCTTACATATTCAGAGCCAGCGGTCCTTGATCCTCTTTTGGCAATGTATATCACCAAGGTTACCACGACCGACATGCAGCAGGGCATAGTAGGACAACCCCTTCAAAATCCTAATGAAGAGCCAGAGCCCCTTACTGTAAGGGTGCTGGATATTGAAAAGTTTCCCGTGGCGGGTGTTCCTGTTACATTTACCGTGAAAGCAGGTGGTGGGTATTTCAGTAAAAATAAATCCAGCATAATTGTTGTTCCTACAGATTTAAGCGGTTATGCGAAAGCTGAATATACTCTGGGCCAGAAAACAGATGAGAGTCCTGCCTACTGGAACACTGGCAAAGAGTTTCCCCAGCAAGTGGGCGAAAATCTTATAGATGCTTCAATTTCTTCAAATACTCCTAATTCTCCATCGACAAGCATTTCAAGGCCTTTTACAGCATATGGGTTCCCTTCTAAAGACAAGTTAATGTGGAAAATAATAATGGAGCCTGAGTCAGAATATGAACACGCTGTACAGTCTTTTGCAAGTTTTTTGTATGCAAAGCTTGTTGATAAATACGACAATCCCATATCAAATGAGCCGTTAACCTTTACTGCCTTAGCCGCCATTCCTGGCGAGTGTGAATTAAATGCTGACCAGCCTGCACTGACTATAGCACCAGACCATCCTTGTCTGGCAGGTAAATTGTCTTATTCAGCGTGCCAAGGATCTGGCGCTAATGCTGTTACCCTTCAGACCAGCCCTAAAGGCGCAGGTGTATATGCATTTACAGGCGGGACTTCTGATGCGTCATATCCCATAGAGATCACCCATGAAGATCTTAAAGAAACGCATACGTTTTTAACAAAGCGTTTTGGATCCTGTGGTGAGGATGCTGCTCCCTCAATTATGCTTGAGTTAAAGGGGCTATACAGTGTAGACACTGAAGGATACAATCTGAATGCAAACAGCCCTGGAGAAGAGATAACTCTTTTAGCGAGCATGCGTTTTGTCAAAGAGGATGGCAAAATCGAAACAGGGTATCCCCGTTGTACTGATTCAGACAATAATGTTCATACCGGAGAATGTCCCTTTATAGTAGGCGCTGGCACCTTTAGTGAAACAACCGATTTTGTCAGTGAAAACGTTACTTTTGCAGGCAACCCCGGCACACAAACCGCTTCTGGTTCCGGGATTTTCAAATATGATTATACGCTTGAGCCTGGTGTTAATTTTATAAGTGTTGACGGAGAGGCCACCATCAGTACAACAGTTAAAAGCATAGAATGGACTGGGGATTGCGAATCCTATGACTGTGTAACTAACAGTTATAATGAAGATAGAGAGGTAACTGGTCAACGGCTGGTTGCATATGGCGTAGAGATAACCAATATTACCCCATCGGTAAAAATGCCTGTTGATGAAAACGGATATTTAAACTGTGATGTTAACATATCTTATACAATTGAGCCTGAGGAGTATACGGCAAGTACCGCTTATGTTAATATTCTTAAAAACGGACAGGTTGTTGACACAATAGGCGCAGAGCGAAGCGGCAGCGGGTTTGCTGTGATTTCAAAGGGTTTTTTGTTTGATCTTGAAGCTGAATATACTGCTGAGGTGGTCCTGAACACAGGTACTGAATCGGAAATCAAAAGCGATGAAATAGCATTAAATCTTGGCGAGGTTGTCATCAAGCAGCTTTATCTTGAAGATGAGCTGTCTTCCCTGCCCATAAATGAGCCGGTAAAGGTAAAAGCCGAGACCATTCCGGCAAACCATTCCCTGGAATGGCGTATTGTAGAACGCGCAAACGGCGTTGAGGCGGAGATTGATTCTTCCACAGGCGTTATAACGGTTACGGAAATTAACCAGCCTGAGGGTGTTGATGAAAGCAGCTGGGTGATTGTTGAGGCCAGGGATCCTGCGGTGGACTGTGTTTCCAAGGAGTCGACATTTTATATATGCCTGTCCTGCGAACCCTGCTCTGTGGAGGGTGGCGGCAAATGCGAGAACAACAGCGTGGATGTAACAATAGGTCTTGGACGGTCAAAAGGTGGCCAGCAATCCGGGAGCCTTCATATAAAGGCAACAAGGCCGTCATCAGGTCTTTGCACGCCAAACAGCCTTAATCTGTCGACAATAGCAAAGGATGTTGAATCACGTTATCAGTATGGCGCGTTACGCCAGGTCCTTACAGCGCGCACACTTGTGGATATTGATATAGAAGATAGGTACGGCTATAATATTAATTTTTACAGGCCTGACCAGATAGATGGTGAGTTAAGCGGGTATTACAGGCTTGTAAATGATGCAGAGCCGTTTACTGTCTGGAGAATTGAAAATCCTGACAGGTCGCTTATTCATTATAACAGACTTCATGTAACAGAGATAAAAGACAATACTACAAGGTTAAACGAGTATGTGTGGAGCGATGAGAACAGCGAATGGACGTTAATCCAGGGTGGCGGTCTTAAGATAAGCGAGAGAATTGAAATTACAGACAATGACCTTAAGAATCGCATTGTAACAGAAACGATAAAGGATATTGATGAAAATATTGCGTCAATGGTTCGCACCACATATCATAAATATCCATGGGGAGAAGAAGTTATAGAGACGGTAAATGATCCTGAGGGTTTTGCCCGTGCAACCGTAAATGAATATTATGATGATGTTGCTGAAACATCTGGCAGTTATTCCAGGATTAAATCAAGGACAAGTCCTGAAGGTTCAGTAACTTCATACCAGTATGATGATGACGGCAAACTGCAAGAGATCACCCGATCATGGCTTGACGATCCAGCAGGCAGGACCGTTCATTATGATTATACGCCCGTTGATGCACAGGATGCCGGGGAATCAAAGTATGAGAAACAACCGCGGACAGTTACGGAGAGCATTGCAGGCAATGTGGTTTCAAAGACATATTACGCGTATCGGTCAAACAATCAGGATGAGCGTGTAGAGATTGTTGAAAGATGCGCTTCTTTGTCAGCAGGATATGGTGATGCAGACAATATGCGTACAGAGACTGTATATTATCAGTCAGGAACAGATCTTGCTGAAGCGGGTAAAATCAAGAGCGTAATGTATCCTGACGGACGCATGGATACATATGTGTATGAAGAAGGGGCTTATTCTGAAGGCTCAGCCGGCACGCCAGGGAGTTTTACCGCAGGCAGTGGTGAAGACAGACGTCAGATAGTTGTCCATGGCACATCTGCAAATCCAAACGGCATAGCAAACAAAACCACCCGTGAAATAAGCATACAGGATGAAACCGGCAATATGCTCATGAACGAGACCCAGGTATACACAGGAAGCGGGTATGAGCGGATCCTGTGGACCGTGTATGCCATTGATGAGTATGGCCGTATAACAGATGTGTATAATTCTGACGGCATTCACACCACCACTCACTGGGGATGCTGTACAAGGATGGGTGAGACAGATGCGCGCGGTATTACCACCTCTTTTGGATATGATGGATTAAACCGGCTGGAAACATCCACAAAGGAAAGAGGCGGGCAGCTTGCTGATGATATTGAAACAACATATACATATGATGCTGCGGGCAGGACTATGACCCAGACCGTGAGCGCAGGAAGCACGAGCCTGCTTTTATCTCAAAATGAATATGATGGTGCAGGTCGGCTTGATTTTACCGTGGATACTGCCGGGCTTTTAACAGATTATAATTATGATCCAACAGGTCTTGTAACAACAGTGACACGCCCTGGCGGCGCCACAGAGATTACAACAAGATATCTTGACGGACGGACAAAGAGCATTACAGGCACAGGCGCGGTTTCCCGTTATTACACATATGGTGTTAATTCTAACGGCACCCAGTGGACACAGGTTAATATCAGCAGTGAAAACTCACCCATGTGGGAAAAGACCACGACTGACATGCTTGGAAGGACCATAAGTGTTGAAAAGCCCGGATATACAGGCACAGAAATAACACTGAATCATTACAATCAAAAAGGCCAGCTATATAAAACTTCTGCTCCTGGCCAGGCTGATATGCTGTATGAATACAATGATCTTGGCGAGCAGACAAGAAGCGGACTTGACCTTGATAACAACAACGCGCTCGATAATGTTTCAGGAGACCGTATCAATGAGACAGAAACAGCATACGCGCTTATCAGCAGTGAGTGGTGGCAGCAGACCATCCAGCGGGTATATGCTGTTGAGAACAATGGGGCATCAAAGATTGTAGGAACCCAGAGGACCCAGGTGTCTGGTCTTGGCGTTGGCGGAGAGATAAGCGAGACAGTGTCAATTGATATCAATGGTAATGAAACTGTTTCTCAGGTATTTATTAACAATTCGTTAAACAAAGAAACACGCAGAACAGATTTGCCGGATTCAACCATAGACGCTGTGTCGATCAGCATAAACGGCCTGCTTGAATCTTCCCAGGACAAAACAGGCTTGATGGTAACATACGGATATGATGAGCTTGGGAGGCGTACAGGCGTTACTGATCCTCGCACAGGCACAAGCACAACCCATTATAATGCAAAAGGCCAGGTAGACTATATTGAAGATCCTCTCCATAACAGGCTCACTTATACATACGATCCTAGCACAGGAGAGAAAGTAGCTGAAACAAATGCTTTAGAAAAAGTAACCCGCTATAAATACAATGACCTGGGCCAGGTAGAGAATGTATGGGGTGATGCTGTTTATCCGGTTGAATATATTTATGATGATTACGGACGCATGGAGCAGATGAATACATGGCGAACAGGAGATTCCTGGCACAGCGCCACATGGCCGTCAGACATGGCTTCATCAGCAGATGCCACCATCTGGCATTATCATGAACCATCCGGTCTTCTTGAGGCAAAAGAGGATTCAT
>JANQEY010000061.1 GCA_028278125.1 bacterium
GGATCATACACGATTGCGGTGGGCATATTTGCGTCTATTCAGTGCCGGAAGAGGGATCGACATTTTTGGTTTTATTCCCATTTATTACACAAGACGAGCTTTTTTCATCAGGTGATGAGTTCGATAATATGATTGAACTGCAGGGGCAGGTAATAAAAAACAAGATCATGATTGTTGATGATGAGGAAGCAGTGGCTAATTATTTAAGTGAATTTCTCGAGCTTCGCGGGCATGAGACAATGACTTTTACATCCAGTGTAAAGGCTTTGGACGCTTTCAGTGAAATAAAAGATGATATTGATCTAGTAATTACTGATCAAACCATGCCTGAGATGACGGGACTGGATCTGGCAAAAAATATATTATCGCAACACCCGGATATCCCGATTTTTTTAATGACCGGCTATAACGATAGTATAAGGATGAAGACCGGTGATATTGGAATCAGAGCCTATCTGAATAAACCGCTTGATGAAGGGGTATTGCTTTGCAAGATCGATGAATTGCACGAGCAGAATGATGTGATAATGACCAATTAGCAAAATTATTTGTAAAACAATATTTGTCTGTAGTTTATTTTACCTGATAATTCTGATGCAGCGTGTATTGAGCCGTGCTTTATAATATTTTGGATGGAATTATAATAAAGCATGCTATCTCTATCAGAGTTCGATCCGAATTGTAAAGATTGTCCCAGATTGTCCGAGTATTTACAGGCAGTACGTACACAATACCCGGCATATCATGCCGGGCCCGTTGCTCCTTTTGGTGCGGATAATCCGCGTTTATTGATTGTTGGTCTGGCACCCGGGATGCATGGCGCCAATGCTACCGGCCGCCCGTTTACCGGAGATCATGCCGGTATTCTTTTATATGAGACACTCCATAAATATCGATTTAGCAATCGACCGCAATCCCGTAATAAAAATGATGGCCTGAAGTTAATCGATTGCAGGATCACCAATGCAGTCAAATGTCTGCCGCCCCAAAACAAACCTAATGGGCAGGAAGTCAGGCAGTGCAATAATTTTTTACGGGAAGAAATCAGAAATATAAAAGGAAAACTTGTCATTCTGGCACTGGGTCGAATTGCCCACGATGCGGTGTTGAAGGCATTGGAACTGAAAGAAAAAGATTATCCTTTTAAGCATCATGCCTGTCATATGCTGGCGGATGGACGCTGGTTGCTGGATTCCTACCATTGCAGCCGCTATAACACACAGACGAAACGATTGACCGAAGAAATGTTTTATAAAATTTTTGATGAGATCCATGCTTTGTTGGATATAGCATCCTAGTGATATTTTGACTGATTATAACCCTAAAGAATTTATTAGTACTCTGCCGAATAAACCGGGTGTTTATCAGATGATAGATGCCAGTGATGTCGTTATCTATGTCGGGAAAGCAGCAAATTTAAAAAAACGTGTAAGCAGTTACTTTGGCCGTACGCATGATTCGCCTAAAACACGTGCGTTAGTCAAGCAAATAGCCAGGATCGAAATTGTTATTACACATACGGAAGGGGAAGCGCTGTTACTGGAAAGTAACCTGATTAAGGAATTGAAACCTCGTTATAATATTGTGTTTCGTGATGATAAAAGTTATCCCTATTTATATCTGTCAACAGAACATGAATTCCCGCGGCTGAGTTTTTACAGAGGGAAACGAAAAGGAAAAGGAAGATACTTTGGACCCTACCCAAGTGCCGGTGCGGCAAGACAGACATTGAACCTTGTACAAAAGCTTTTTCAGGTCAGACAGTGTGATGACAGCTTTTACCGTAATCGCAGCAGACCTTGTTTACAGTATCAGATTAAACGGTGTACGGCTCCATGTGTTGAATATATTGATCAGCACAGATATGCGGAATCCGTACAGCATACCATTATGTTTCTGGAAGGAAAAAATGAGGATGTCATCGATATATTGACAAAGCCAATGGAGAAAGCGGCTAATGCCCTGGAGTATGAGCGTGCAGCCCAGTATCGTGATCAAATCATTAAACTTCGCAGGATACTGGAAAGTCAGCATATCGTTGCACCAAAGGGAGAGATTGATGTCATTGCCTGTACCATACGGGCGGACATGGCATGTGTTCAGGTATTTTTTATCCGGGGAGGGCGTAATTTGGGAAACAAGGTTTTTTTTCCAACCCATACCAAAGGGGCCAATCATTCGGATGTCATCAGCTCCTTTTTAACACAGTATTATTTAGGAAAAAATACTGAGCGTCATATGCCGGATCAGATTTACCTCAGTCATGAACCGGAAGATATGAAGATCCTGGAGCAGGGGCTCTCACAACAAACAGGTAAACCGCTTAAATTACAGTTCCGGTTCCGTGGAGAACAGGCGCAATGGGTGAGGATGGCAGAAGACAATGCAGTAGCTGCCTTGAATCAGCGTATTTCCATGAAACAAAGTTTGCAGGATCGTTTTAATGCACTTTCCGAGTTACTTAAACTGGATGAATCTGTCGAACGCATAGAGTGTTTTGATATCAGTCACACAAGGGGTGAGGCGACAGTTGCATCCTGTGTTGTTTTCGGAACAGAAGGTGCAATAAAATCAGACTACAGGCATTTTAATATTGAAGACATCCAGGCAGGCGATGATTATGCAGCAATGCGACAAGTCATAGAACGTCGTTATATCAGGGTGCAAAAGGAGGAAGGGAAGTTACCCGATCTTATTCTTATAGATGGCGGTAAAGGACAGGTAGGCAGTGCCAGGGAGGTGATGATGGAATTACAGTTGGGGGATATTCCCATGCTGGGAATTGCAAAGGGACCGGACAGGAAGCCGGGTATGGAAACATTGATTTTATCTGACACAAAAGAGACAATCCGGCTGCCTGCCAATTCTTCAGCACTTCACTTGATTCAGGAGATCCGGGATGAAGCGCACCGGTTTGCCATTACCGGTCATCGGCAACGCAGGAGGAAAGTACGTAATCAATCTCCTCTGGAACAGATTGAAGGAATTGGCAGTAAACGCAGACAACGGTTAATCAAACATTTTGGAGGATTACAGGGGGTTGAACGAGCCGGGAGAGATGAACTTGCCAAGGTCCCGGGGATCAATAAGAATCTGGCTGATAGAATTTATGATACCCTTCATGAAAGCTGATGAATTTACCTAATTCTCTCACATTGTTACGTATTGCCATGATCCCCGTGTTTGTGGTGGTGTTTTATCTGCCGTTTAAATGGAACAATCAACTTGCCTGTGTCGTGTTTGTGCTGGCGGCACTCACAGATTTACTGGATGGGTATCTGGCAAGGAAACTGGATCAGATTTCCCCTTTGGGGGCATTCCTTGACCCTGTCGCTGATAAACTCATGATTGCCGTTGTCCTGGTGTTGCTGGTTGAACAGGATTCATCGCCGTTCCTGGCCTTGCCGGCGGCGATTATTATTGGCCGGGAGATCACTGTGTCAGCACTGCGGGAATGGATGGCAGAGTTAGGGGCAAGCAGTAAGGTCGCAGTATCAATCTACGGCAAGATTAAGACAACCATGCAGATGGTTGCCCTAAGCCTGCTTATTTATCATGATCCCGTATATGGCCTCCCTGTCTATGCGCTCGGATACATCTGTCTGTATATCGCGGCGATCCTGACTATGTGGTCAATGTTTGATTATCTCTACAGCGCCTGGCCAAAACTTAAGGAATCGGGAAGAAAACAATAAGTTGTGAAGAGAAAGGGTGTGTTTATTGACAGTTTCCAAGCCGGAGTTACAATAGCCATCCTGTTACGGGAATAACTATTAGTTAAAAAGTAGCAAATAGTAAAGACAAACGCGGGAATAGCTCAGGTGAGCAGGGAATTATAAAAGACACTTAACGTGTCTTTTATCCTGCGAACGCTTTGGATAGGGCGAGCTGAAACCGAACATCCAGTAGATGTTCGCAGTTCAGCGAGCGACATTACAGGGAAGTAATGGCTGGACTTCGAGCGAAGCATGGAATGCGCAGCGAAGAAGTTCAAAGCCGTGTCACTTAGTGAGGCCTGGACGGCCGAGCTTAGTGACCTGATCGATAAAGCAATTAGTTAAAAAGTAGCAAATGGTAAAGACATGCGCGGGAATAGCTCAGTTGGTAGAGCACAACCTTGCCAAGGTTGGGGTCGCGAGTTCGAGTCTCGTTTCCCGCTCCAGTCCCATTCTAGTTTTATAAACTTCACACAGTCACTTGCCAATGGCCTGGCGTTGCCAGGCTGGGTCGCGAGCTGACTGGCACCTTCCCTGGTGCCAGCTCTGACGAGCGGACTGACGTCCGTCCAATTTTGTTCCCGACAAAATTGTCGAGTTCTCGTTCCCGCTCCAGTCCTAAAGTCCCGTATTCACGCTGATTGTTAACCCTCCAGGAATTGATATCAATTAAAACCGGTAGCCGAATTCCACACCCCAGGTGCGTGGTACGCCGACTACTCTTTCCGCAAAACCCAGGGCCACAAAAATATCCTGAGCGGCGGTAAAGTAGGTTTCATCAGAAAGGTTCTTGACCCATACCGCAGCTTCCCAGGGACCGTTTTCCTGTTTAAAACTCAGTCTTCCATTAATCAGAAAGTAACCTTCTTCTTTCAATACTTCACGATTATTGGGTTCAAGGAAGTGTTTATCGACATACTTGAAGTCCAGTTGTGCCCGGGTGATAAAGTTGTTGATTGCCGGGAAGTCATAGCGCACCCGTCCATTGAACGAAAAGGAAGGAGCATTCGGAATTTCATTTCCTGCAATAGTACCGGCGGCCCCGCCGTCAAGG
>JANQEY010000092.1 GCA_028278125.1 bacterium
CTGATGTTATATTGTGGTCATCTGTTCCTCCTATAACTTCATTCACACAGCTGTATGTGATATCCAGAGATGAATCTGTTCCAATAACAATCTGACCAGTTGTATCCCCCCATAGAATGCTGTTTGTAATCACAGGCAATGAATTATCGTTAAAATATACACCGTTTCCCTGTGTAGCTGTGTTATAAATGATTGTGCAGTTTGTTATAATAGGAGAGGATATTTCACTTGCAATGCCGCCGCCAAAATTGCCGGCAGTATTTTCGCTTATAATACAATTGACTAATTCAGGTGATAAATCCTGGATAAAAACGCCACCGCCATTTATACCAGCACTATTGCCTTTGATGAAGCAGTTTAATAACGCTATTGAACTGTTGTTGCAGTATATCCCGCCGCCATGTGCGGAAGCGCTGTTTTCGATGATCTCACAATGGACAATAGAAGGTGATGAGTTGTTAATGCAGTTTATACCGCCGCCATTGCCGGCACTGGCAGAATTGTTTGCAATAACACAATCGATTATTTGTGGTGATGCATTGTCTGCGATGTGTATGCCGCTGCCATTGTTTATAGAAATATTATTTATAATTTTACAATTTTCAATAGTAGGTGATGATGCATTATCAATCAGGATGCCTGCGGCTGAGACATTGTTGCCGTTCTTTATTGTAAAACCAGACAGCACTGCAGCCCTTCCCTCTCCACCGCTAAAGTGAAAACCTCTTCCAATCCTCCCAGGGTTTTCATGCTTGACATCAATGATGCAATTGTCAGGGCCGTTCAAAGACCTAACTGTTATGTCTTTGCCCAAAAATTCAATACCACTTGGGGAATCCGGAATATAGGTGCCGTCCATTACATAGATCGTTGCTCCAGTTGGAGATTCGTTAATCGCCATCTGAATCGACTTATAACAGGAAGTGGTATCGTCATCATCCACTATGACGTTAAAAATGGTTGGATCTAATTCAGAAATGGCCAATTCTATATTGTCATTAAGACAGTCATCATCTGTATTCTCTTTTGCAGGATCGGTCTCCCCTGGATCAGCCATACCGTTATAATTCACATCTTCATTGCCATCATTGATAGTATCACCATCGGTGTCAGCTTCAAGCGGGTTCGTTGTGCTCAAAGGATCCGCGTCTGGAATGAACACACTTATGTCAGTATCCGGCCCGGAACTCTCTATGCCAGTCTCAGTACCGTCCTGAATGCCGTCACCGTCCGTGTCAGGATTACGGGGGTCTGTCTCTCCGGGATTGACAATGCCGTTATAATTTATATCTTCAGCACCATCATTCAATCCATCATCATCAGTGT
>JANQEY010000100.1 GCA_028278125.1 bacterium
GCCCTTGAAGAGGACATCGAAGGCCCGGCAGATTCACCATGGCCCATGTTCCGTTATAATCAAACACATTCCGGCCGTAAACATCAGACCATACACGTGTCTGAAGCGCCTGAAGACTATGGAACCATCCAGGAAGCGATTAATGCTGCGTCAGAATGCGATATGGTTGTTGTGGCAGACGGGACATATTCGCCGCCAGATACCAGTGGTATTACTTTTAATGGTGTGGATATAACGCTACGATCAATGAATGGACCAGGGGGCTGTATTATCGATGGTGCAGGCATTGGAAGAGGATTTAATTTTTCAGGTGGTGAAACTTCTAAGGCTATATTATCCGGTTTTAAAATAAGAAATGGACAAGCCAATTTTGGCGGCGGCATATATTGTAATAATTCCTCACCCACTATTGAAAATTGTATAATTACACAGAATAATGTCACTTCTTCCGGAGGTGGTATATACCTCCGAAGTTCTTCACCAATCATAAGAAATTGTGAAATTACCTCGAATATTAACAGCGGCAGATATGGCGGCGGTATATATTGTAAGAACTCTAGTTGCGAACCAACAATTATAGGCTGTAAAATAAGTAATAATACAGCCACAGATCCTTCATCCGTTGGTGGTGGAATATTCATAAATAATAGCGCGCATCTTACAATTATTAATTCTATTATCAGTAAAAACAAGGCTTCTTCCTATGGGTATGGAATTATGCTGTATGGTAATCAAACAGAAACTACTATTATTAATAGCAATATCTGTTACAACAATGATACGACAACGGGCACAGGAACCGGCATATATGCATCTGAGGGATGCACAGCTACAATGACTAATTCAATTGTATGGGGGCATGAAAACCAGGTTTCATCGCCATATGGAACAATAGTAGCAATAAATAACTGCATTCAGGGCGCATTCGTATATCCGGGTGATGGAAATATAAACGGTGATCCTTTGTTCGTTGATGCTGCAAATGGTGATTTTAATCTCCTAATAAGTTCACCCTGCATTGATAGCGGCGCCGGGAAAGACATAAATCCCGACCTCCCGGATACTGACATTGACGGGATGCCGAGGCCGTCAGCACCTTACCCATATGACATGGGTGTCTATCAGTTTAAATTTACCCCTGGTTCAGATTATGACAATGACGGATTGGAAGATATTGTTGAAGGAGACGGCCGTTTAGATTTTAGGGACTCTGATACAGATGATGACGGCCTTATGGATGGTGAGGAGGATGCTAGTCTGGATGGTGTTTTTGACGATGGAGAAACAGATCCTGCGGATGCAGACACAGATGATGATGGAATAAGCGATGGATCTGAAGATATTGATCATAGCGGCACAGTTGATCATGGAGAAACAGATCCTCGGGATTCTGACACTGATGGAGATGGCATTCAGGACGGTACTGAAACAGGATTAACCAGCGCCGGGCCGGATACAGATACAGGTGTGTTTGTTCCGGATACAGATCCTTCAAATACAACAGACCCGCTTGAGGTAGATACAGATGGAGATAACATTGGGGATGGCGTTGAAGACGCGAATCTTAACGGCAAGGTTGATCAAGGAGAGACAGATCCTGCAAAAGCAGATACAGATGATGACTGTCTTAATGACAATATAGAATTGGCCATTTCTGAATTAGATCCAACTATTCCGAACGTTATAGTGGATGATGACGATACCACTTCCTGTTATAAATCGATTCAGACGGCGATTAACGAATCTCCAAGTGGGACAACGATTTATGTAATGGACGGCACCTATATTCCGGATTCCCCAAGTGGTATTGAATTTTTAGGCAAAGACATAACAGTTAGGTCTTTGAACGGCCCTGACAATTGCATCATTGATGTCAAGCATGAA
>JANQEY010000168.1 GCA_028278125.1 bacterium
ATCAAGCGTTTATCAAACAAGGCATGTTCTCCCAGGAAATACCCCTGGTCCGATGTATAAATCACCAGGGTATTTTCTGCCAGATCGTTTCGATCCAGATAGTCCAGCACCCTGCCAACACCGTTATCAATGGATCGAACGCAGCGCAGGTAGGACTTGATATAAACTGATAGGCAAATTGAAACCGTTCGTTCTGGCTTTTCAGGTTTCGAAGGAGAGGTAACACTTCCCCGATCTGTTCATGAAAGTCGCTGTCTTCAAAACTGCAATCCTCCATGCCCATTTTACAGATAACCTGTTTCAAGACCTCCTGATTCGGATATTCCTTGAGCATCGTTTCGGGTTCGGGAATGGTATCGTTTTCAAATAAGGATTTCAGCTCGATATCGTATTCCCAGTAATCATGCGGTGCTTTATGATGTAGCAGCAGGCAAAAGGGATTATCCTTGGGACGATTTTCCAGGTACTCCAGGGCCAGATGGGGCGTTTCGATATGACTATTACCATAGGTACTGATCGCTTTGTTGGCATGATCATCAGACATGATAAACAGAATATTAGGTCTATCATGTTCCTGGGCATCAGCCCCGAAAACGGAACCAAGTACCAAAACGGCAATACAACAACTGACATGTTGTAAAAACAATCTTCTAGAAAACATCTTGACTACTCCTTGATCTAAAACTGATAACTCACAGTATAGTCGTAGGGAAGTTTTAGGATTATACTGATTTTCAATTCATTTCTGTCGATCCAACGATCACTGTCTGGTTAATATCCGGTGCGGTCACTGGAAAGCTTAAGGATCCCGATGTAATATAATATTCATAATCATGATTTTGTGGCGGGATCGTTACTGTATATACGGCACGACTCACATGGTTCAGAGGTATGGTCTGGTATGTTCCCATCCCCAGGCAACGGTAATGCAACGTACCTTTTACTGGATGTTGAATCCCTTGGACCATGATAGTTACCCTGCATGTCAACGCTTCGCCCCGATCAACCTGTGTTCGAAGGGGCGTTATCACGATTCGAGATTTTCCCATATAATCACGGTCCGGATGGATATCTTCCTTATTGGGTAACTCATCGTCCATCATTCTGATCAGGCGATTGTAATTGAGCTCTTCCAGATTTTTGATTTCACCCAGATCCGAGGAATTGGATGCCTTTTCCACTTGCAGGGTCAGGAGAGGTTCCCAGAGTGATTTGATTTCCAGACG
>JANQEY010000179.1 GCA_028278125.1 bacterium
ATAAGGATTGCTCCCGGTTACAGATCCAGAGCCTGTTGGGCCGACACTTGTTATTGCAGGCGCTAAAGGAAGGCTCGTATCCACAGTAAAATTATAAGGCCCTATGGAAGTTTCATTGCCGTGTGCGTCAACAAGCAAAACCTCAACTGTATAAACACCATCATCAAAACTCACTGTGGGATCAAAGGTAAGGGGTGTAATACCAACTGAATCAAATGCCCATGTCCCGGCGACCGGCGTACTCTCTTTTTCAATTGAGTGTATGCAGCTTGCCTGATCAAGATTTGACTCGACAAAATTGATTTCTACTCTGGTCGGTGCTGTTGGCAGAATATCACCAGGTCCTGGAGAAACTGTAGTTATCTCGGGATGTATGGAATCGACTGTAATGGTAAGATCAAATGAAGCAGATGCTGTTCCTGAAATATTTTCAAGCCATATAGTCAGGTCGTTGACCCCCTGTGCAAGGACCAGGTCTGCAGACCAGTTGCCAGAGCCTATCTCAACAACAGGCTCAGTCGGAACAGCGCCCTGCTGTATCCATACACTGGTGTTATCATCACGCGTACCTGTGACTGTCACATGATCATCTATTGAATCACAAGGTGTAGCTGTGCAAAGTGTATCGCCCGTTGAATCCAATACCGTAATGCTTCCCGGTTCATTCGGAGTTGAAGCATCTTTTGTAAATGTAAAGCTGTAATCCGCTTCATTTGTATCAGGCGAAACCACATTATCGGATGCCGTAAAATAGACTGTATATATTTCATTACCAAGCGTTTCTGAAGGCGTATAGGTAAAAATTGAAGTATTAGTATAATCAGTACGATCAGACTGGGTCCAAGTGATCGAAGACGGGCCCGTGGATATATCTGTATCTGTTATTATACAATTCCCTACGCTCCCTTGATGGTCGGTCAGTGTAATCGTAATTGAAGGTACCGCAGTACTTCCAGTGCCGTGTTCCGGGGAAGTACCGGCTAATATCGGAGGAAAGCGGTCAACAAAGGATACAAGATCTTCATACCCGCTCAAAGCCGGATCAAGTGCGTAATTAAAAATCTTAAACACATCGATCTGGCCTGTAAGCAGATTAGAAGGCCCGCTGGCATCCCATGCCTGGCCCAGACTGTAATAAATCGCATTTGACCATGCTACGTCTGAAATTGTTACAGCAGCTATTTCTGTATTGTCTACGCGTATTGTTAAACTGTCAGTTGCAGCATCAATTATGGCAACAAGATGATGCCATAAATCATCATTGAAACCTGAGTTATACGACGCCCCGGTGCTTCCTACTGCTGCGAATATACCACCGGAACCATCTATGCCTATCCTGAACAGGTCCTCCTTGCCAGCATCATTTGCGGAAAAGAGGATATGGTCACCACCAGATGCTCCGGTCCTGAACCAGCAGCTCATGGAAATATTGTTACCGGTCTGAATAAAGTCAGAAAGACCGTCCACGGCCACCCAGTCTCCGGCCCCGTCAAAGTCAAGGACCTTATCCGTGACATCACCATCATATCCAAATGCTTGTACAGGATTGCCCTGCAACGTCCCGTCCGGTCCTGCGGTAACGTCATTGACAAGGGTGGCACCGTTAATCGTCTCCATGGTAAAATGAACGATTTCACCCTCTATGGGTGTTGCTGAAACAATGTTTGCACAGGGGACCTCAGTAACCTCCCCGTCAGATATATTTTGAACTGTAACCGCGAAATAGTATGTGGTG
>JANQEY010000195.1 GCA_028278125.1 bacterium
TATCACTGTGATGAAGTCTGTATTGTAGCTGATGTGAGTATTAACTTACATCTAATAGTTTGAAACATAATTGTTTTTTTTGTGATCAGTTTTTGAAATAACATCAAAAGCAGGTTTCCGCGGGCGACTACAGTGCGCAGCACTGCTAGCAAGAACTGGATAAATACAGGATAGAGCTCTCACTTACGCGCCTGTAGCTGACGTACATGGAAGTACTAATAGCGCGAAGCGATTCAATTGGGCGAGGCGGGAATAAGAAAAGACACTTAACGTGTCTTTTCTCCGCCGAGCGGGCGAGACAGGACGTTGAGCCCCGGGGTCTGCAGCGCGGAGCTTGGAGCGTGAGCGCAAAGACGAGTATCTGCAGTGCGCAGCACTGCTAGCAAGAACTGGATAAATACAGGATAGAGTTTTCACTTACGCGCCTGTAGCTCAATTGGATAGAGTATCGGGCTTCGAACCCGAGGGTTGCAGGTTCAAGTCCTGCCGGGCGCGCCAAATTTAGAGAATATTCGAACAGCCTTCCGGGGCAGTTTAACTCACTTTAATAATCCCTCTAATTGAATCTGTATGTATTCCTTTATATGCCGGGATGGAAAGATGAATCGAAATCCGGCGCTGTACAGAATCGGATTTTTGTTATCCGCAAGCCAGCAACATTGGGTCATGAATGATAATTTTTTAATTTTGTTGTCCTTGTCCGGGATGTCAATAATAACGTCTAACTTGTCACCCACTAACACCGGCTTCATGCTCGTTAACATCATTCCTCCCAGGTGAAAGTTTTCAGTAACTCCTATTAATTCCCCTGATTCCTTTTCTGAAACATTCAGCTTGATGTTCAGGCGTTTAAGTGCTCGTCTCTCCATGACCAAGTGTGTCCTCAGGGGGTGTTATCAGGTATTAAAGATATATTCCAAGGGGGATCAGTTGTTTAATTGATATCGATTAAATTAAATCCCATGTAATGTTTGTAAGATGGTTTTCAGATAATTATAGGATATGAATCAATCGAATACTGAATAAAAATATGATGTGGCAGCATATACAACTATGGGAATTTTTCGCAGGACTGGGGTTATTCCTGCTTGGAATGCTAATGCTGGAGCAGGGATTGCGTGGGATTACATCAAAGGCACTAAAGACATTCTTACGCCAACAGACAAAATCACCCCTTCGTGGTGTTGTGACCGGTACCGTAACTACCGCGATTCTGCAAAGTAGTTCATTAGTAGGTCTCATAGTTCTGGCATTTGTAGGTGCCGGTATCCTGAAATTACGGAATGCTCTTGGCGTCATCTTCGGCAGTAATCTTGGTACGACCTTTACCGGTTGGGTTGTGGCGGCTATTGGTTTCAAACTGGATCTGGTTGATTTCGCACAACCGATACTTGCCCTTGGTGCTTTTGGGACTGTTTTCCTGGCAAAGGATCGAAGACCTTATTTCTACAGTAATATTTTACTTGGTTTCGGTCTTTTATTAATGGGTCTGGGTGAGATGAAAGCCGGCTTTGCGGACCTGGCAGATAACGTGGATGTTACGATATTTCATGGTCATCACCCGGTGGTATATCTCGTAGCAGGAGCACTGTTTACTGCTGTTATCCAGTCGAGCTCCGCGACAATGATGATCGTACTCACAGCCTTACATGCAGACATCGTATCCTTGCACGCGGCCGCAGCCATTGTGATCGGTGCTGACCTGGGAACAACCAGTACCGTTTTATTAGGAGCATTAAAAGGGACATCAGCAAAAAAAAGAGTGGCTTTATCACATTTTTTGTTTAATTTGATAACTGATGTACTGGCATTTTTAATGCTGCCGTTACTGATTTACTTCATCGCTAACATCATTAAATTGGAAGATGTACTTTATTCCCTGGTCACCTTCCATTCTTTGTTTAATCTGCTCGGCATTATTCTCTTTATCCCGTTTATTGATCATTTTATCCGGTTTCTGGAACACTTAATCAGTGATAAGCCTGAAGAGAGTGCGTGTAGATTCATTCAAAAAGTGCCTGTCGATATTACTGATGCGGCAATAGAGGCTGTTGAAAAGGATTTACATGAACTGGTTGTTGAAGGTTTATTATTAAACCTGCGTTGTTTTAAGTTAAATGAAAAAGGCGTGTTTTATGATCAACGTTTTGACAAGGAATACCCTATTACCTACGAGGATCAATATGCCCATTTGAAACGTGCCGAAGGAGAAGTCATTGGTTATACCTACTCCATTCAAAATATTGCAAGGGATGAGAGTGATATTCGCCGGATTACCGAGCTGAATCATGCGGTTCGTAATATTGCCTATGCAGCAAAATTTATTAAGGATGTAAGACATAATCTTGTGGATTTCCGTCATTCAATGTCAAGACATGTCAATGACAGCCACAAAGATTTTCAAACCGGTATAAAATCTATTTATAGGAAATTTGAAGTACTAATCATCAACAGAAATCCGGAACTGGCTTTGGATCACTTGCTGGAGGTAAGAGGGCTGATTCGCAGTCTTTATGAAAAGTTTATTCAGGATATATACTCGGTCTCGGGCGAAGATAAGATCGGTGATGAGGAAACCTCCAGCCTGTTGAATGTTAATCGTGCTGTGTATCTCTCCAATGCAGCCATGATTGAAGCAATTCGTGTGTTGTTACATATTACAGAAACGGAAACTATACCTGGAAGCCCGGCTATAACGGAATAAATCTTTTTAAGAATTCAGAATCCAGGACGACTGCATGGATGCAGGAGGTAGAGAACGTCGGGAACGTGTTCTCGAACCAGAATTCAGAATGAAGACTTGACAGGTTAAAATGAAGTTTCAAAATTTTTCTTACTTTTTGGTAATACCATCAAGTCAGGTTCTTTTCCAATTGTTTACAGAAGGTTTTGAGTATTTCAACACGGGCATACAATTTGTTATCTGCTGGAATCAGTGTCCAGTGTGAATATTCCGTACTGGTGTGTGAAACCATATCGTTGACTGCGATTTTATAGTCATCCCATTTCTCACGGTTACGCCAATCCTCATCGGTAATCTTGTGTTTTTTCCATGGTGTCACTTCCCGTTCTTTAAAGCGTCTTAGCTGTTCCTCCGGGCTCAGGTGTAACCAGTATTTCATCAGGATAATGCCGTGTTCATGCAGTTGTTGTTCAAAATCATTGATCTCATGGTAGGCACGTTTCCACTCATCTTCAGCAGCGAAATGTTCAACACGTTCTACCAGTACACGGCCATACCATGAACGATCATAGATAGTGGTATAACCGGCCCTTGGCAGATGCCGCCAGAACCGCCATAAATAATGCTGTGCTTTTTCCTCATCGGTGGGGGCGGCCACGGAGATCACATGATACAGTCGTGCATCCATGGCGGCTGTCATACGGCGTATGCCACCTCCCTTTCCGGCAGCATCCCAGCCTTCGAAGACAACAATACAGGAACGCTTCTTTTTGTGGGCATCCCAGGCTAATTTATATAATTTACGTTGATACTTTGATAACAAACGCCGATATGTCTTAGGGGTTAAAGCCAGGTCAAGATCCACGCGATCGAGGATCGTGGTTTCATTGTTTTGCAGGGGAGCTACAGGCAGGATCTTTTCTTCTTCTTTCCTGCCCGTTTTATACTTATCAAGTTGATTTTGTATAGATGAAAGTACGATCCGGCCGGTCGTCAGATCACGATAACGTCCATCAGTTGCCTCTACCAGATGCCATGGACTATTGCTTTGATCAGTTATACGAATGGCCTGTTGTGACGCAACAGAAAACTGGTCATAACGTTTGGAGAATTTTTTAAAGATAGGTGAGACCTTCCAGTTTTTGTCCAGTGCTTTTGCCTCCGCTTCCAGCTTATTACGTACATTTTCCTTGGACATGTGGTACCAGAACTTTATTATCAGGACACCGTCATCTGTCAAAGTACGTTCAAACTCCTTGATCCGTCTTAGTTCATGTTCAAACTCAGTTCCTCCCAGTTTTCCGAAAACGTGATTGATGATGGGTTTGGTATACCAGGATCCGAACATGATCCCTACGGTCCCCCTGGCAGGCAACTTGCGCCAGAATTTCCAGTAGTTTGGTCGTTCAAGTTCTTCATCGCTTTCATCCCAGAATGCGCATGTCGTGATTCCACGGGTATCAAGCCACTTGTTCAACCGGTTGACCACCTCGCCTTTCCCGGCTCCCTCAACACCAGAGACGATAATAATGGTCGGTATATCTGTGTGACGCAACAGCCGTTGTGCTTCAAGCAGTTCAATATGAAGCTCGGGTTCGTTTGCATCATATTCTTTTTTTGAAATGCGGTGTCCTAGTTCTGCAGCTTCAAACATCTCTTCACCATACAAGATTCAATGTGATTTGGGCCAGAATTTTTCAATGATAAGCCCGGTATATAGATTGAATTTGATGTGGATCAAGAGACACACGGGATGGCGGATTTTTCTCTGTTTTTGAAACTTCATCACAGAGTTTAATGATAATTGTGATTATCTTCACATATATATTCCTTTAAATAACCTATACTTATTAGCAAGTATTAAAAAAATAGTTGAGATATGTAATGAGATTAAATAAAGGCATTATATGGGTGACGATGGTATTTATTTTATGGTTAACCGGTTGTGTGAATCACTCCCCGGTTAAAACAGCCGGTGTGGGGGGAGATGAGGACAAATTGATCGTTTATTCCGATGGGACCATGATTTTTAGAAACCGGATTTATAATGAAGAGGATGTGGTTATCTATGAGGATGGTTTTGGTGGTGAGAAGGCCGCTGTAAAAATGCTTGTGCCGTTACATCCGGATTTTTATCGTGACTCGATAATTGTGGAGAGGAAGACCTCGGCCGGGTCACCTGAATAGTTAGTATCACAATGAGTGGGACATGGGGACAGGTATTCCGGATATCATCAGATATCCCTCTTCATCCTGTCCG
>JANQEY010000197.1 GCA_028278125.1 bacterium
AACACAAGCAGTGCGAATGCATAACCCTTCGTCAGTTATGACTTATAAATTACATCGTCTTGCTTATCTTATGCAAGATCGATTTGCTACCGACTATAAATTAAAGATAAATTTGTAAATTTATTGTCGGTAGCAAATCGATCTTGCATAAGATAAGCAAGACGATGTAATTTATAAGTCATAACTGACGAAGGGTTATGCATTCGCACTGCTTGTGTTAGATATGGCATATCATTATTTAATCTCTCATTGCCTTTAATGAACTCTTTGAATAGTGTTAAAGTGGTTGGGCTTCCATAAGTATTATTTCCGTGACTAGTATTATTATTTAGTAATTCTAATCGTAGTAATTCTTCAAATTTATCATGCCATCCCTTCTTTGCCTTGTCCGAACGCATAATTTGTATTAATTCTCTTAACGCATCTTTTACATATGATCTCTCAATAATATCCATCCATAAATTCTTTATCGACTGATGGTCAAAATGAAATTCTTGTTCATTCAATCCCTTTGTTTTTTTAATTAATTGTCTAATTTCTATGATTGTTCGATATGCTCCTGTGCAAATCTGAAGTAATTCCTGTGGCTCTCTACTATCCCATTGAATTTTACGATTAATAATATCTATACGATTCTTCCGCATAACTTTTTACCTCGTCAAATATGAATTCCATGGGATTCCATCTGCTTTTTTATTAATTGAATATTAATCCCTCGGTTTATTGACTCAATTCCCATCGGGCCGTTTCTAGTTTGTG
The DNA here is from genome assembly GCA_028278125.1 of bacterium. The sequence continues at coordinate 760 of JANQEY010000197.1, forward strand.
ATCCTTGATGAAGAGCAACCACCTCCCAATCGGAATTAAATACAGGAGAGCCAGATGAGCCACGATCTGTAGAGGTATAATATTCAATAATTCTATCATCCACATATCGAACAATATTATTATGCATACCAATTTGTTTTAATGCACCATTTGGATGTTGTATTATGTATACACGGTCATCGACGGTTGGTAATTCTGTAGCAAATCCAACTTGGTTATACCGTTTGTTGGTTGGTTGATCAATCTTAATTGTGGCCCAATCTACATCACGATTTCCAACGATTGATTGAATATCGCCCTTGATAACATGATATGGCTTAAGACCACCATATATGTCCTTTTCGTAATTAAACCACAACTCGACATTTTCTGGATAAAATAGATCCTTATCATAATTAATTAAAACATGAAAATTTGTTAAGATATAATTATCCGAAATCAGGAAACCTGTACCATGGAATGTCATGTCTTTAAATGTCACAACTAATCGTACAACGGATTTACTTTTTTGGATGCCTAAATGTAAGAATGTTACATCATAAAACGGATTTGTTTCACATAATACCTTTTCGATATCTAAATAGCTCCTAGGATGCTGTGTTTTCCATCCAATATCACTTTTCAATGGAGCTTCAATAATTGGATTATGTAATAATAACTCATTAATACGCGCGTGATACCCAGATATTGATTCATCAGTAAGAATTACATTGAACATCTTATCTAATAATCCTCTGTTGTGTGCTTTTTCAAATATCTCGTTCCATGCATCTGACATTGAAATATTCCACCGAATATCACCAACAGGAATTCCAGTGGCTCGGACGAGTCTAATTACTTGATTTTCATTATAGTAAATATTGGATAGAATCTTATGTAATTCTTGAACTTCTCTACGTGACCAATCTAATGGGTATTCGTTGATAAAGCTCTCTCTCTTACACATATTTCAATCATCAATATCGACAAAGTTAATAAATCTTCTGGAAATTATGAATACATCATATGTTTATGGACACAGGAAATCAACTTTTCACGGTCTATAGGCAATAGTAAATAATTCGAAGCACCTGACCACATTGCCATAATGCATTTTAAACGGCTTGATTCAACGTTTAAATCTGCCAATACAATGATTGGAATGGTTGAAATTAACGGATGGTTTAATAGTTGATGTAATAAATTGAATCCATATTTATCGATATTAACAATAATTAAATCTGGATTTATTTGGTGAACTTTTAATAATTCTGGCCAATAACCATTGCTGTCATGGAGATCATATCCTTCAGGTTCTAACATTTCCTTGAAAAATTTATATTCTTTCTCCGAGGAACATATTGTCAGGATCTTAGCCATGAAACCCCCATAATAAATATGGTGAGTGGTTCGAATCTATTAATATATGTTTATATGTAATTAATACCTTAAAAAATGAAGGTTGCATTCTTCATCCTCACTCACGTTTTCATGTGATTTTATTTCACCCATCCGAACTGCGACATATGAAGTAAAAAGATCTGGACCCATGGAATTTTTCAATATGTCATCATTCGACAATTCTTCAACTGATTCATTTAATGAGGTAGGAAGACGCATTAACCCTCTGTGTTCTTTCTCGTCATCAGGTATTATTGATGGATTAATATCTAATAATAATTCTTCACTTGGTTTTTTTCCTTCGGAAATTCCATGTAGTCCTGCTGCAATAATTCCACCAAGGGCGATATAAGGATTAGCGCTTGAGTCTGGAACTTTAATTTCAATATTTACTGAATTCATCTCATCATCCCAATTGGTTGATGGAATACGAATTGCTGCTTCGCGATTATCATAACCATAGCATATATGCGATGAACTCCAACTATTTGGTTTTAAACGTCGATAACTATTAACACTAGGACACGTTAGTGCCATTAATCCAGGTAAGTGATTAAGTACTCCTGAAACAAAATATAGTGCTAAATCACTAAGATAACATTTACTCTGCCTTGAGAAAAATATGTTATTTCTTCCTGAATCCCAAATACTTAAATGTATATGGCATCCACTACCTGCTTGGTCTTTAAATGGTTTTGGTGCAAATGATGCCAAATAACCGTTACGCCATGCGATATTACGTACGGTTTCTCGGTAGAGTATCTGGTTATCAGCAGAAGTTAAGGCATCAGAGTAAGAAATAGATATTTCTTGTTGACCATCACCTAATTCCGGATAGTATTGTTGAATTTGAATCCCTTGTTTCTGGAGAGCCGCGATTATCTCTTCAATAGTCTTTCTTGGTTCCATCATACCTAGAGTACTGAAACAAGGTCGCCTATCGCATGGGATATAATTATCAACCTCATTCTTAATGGCTAAATACCACTCAGGCTCAAAAGCAGATTTAATGTTCAGATCCATCTCAGTTGCCTTTTTAATCATTCGTTGTAGGTAAGACCGGCTACAAGGCCCCCATTTCTTGCGATTATGGGCATACATATTACTCATCATAACAGCCCATTTTGGCGCATATGGAAGAATTGTAAATGTATTAATATCAGGTATAAGTCTAATTTCTCCCACTGGGCCCATATTAATAACAGTTTGAAGAGTGTCATTAGAGGTCATTGCCGGCATAGCAACAGATAGCCCGATACCGCTTCTAATGCGGTATTCGAGAGTAGAAATGTGTGTACTCTTTCCTCGGATTATTCCACCATTATCACAATATAAGAAGGTTATCATTTCGACATCGTTATCATGAGCGTTTTGGAGTATTTGTTCGATGTTCATATATGATATCCTCCTCCCTGATGTTTATATTAGTTGATTCATATTAAAGTCACTTCAGTAATGGAATATTTTTCTTTTGACATATTCTCATAAATGTGTCCGGCCAAACAGATGGATGACATTCGCCAAGAGCAGCTTTCCGTAATAAGTACATGTATGTTCTACTTTCTCCAATACCACCTCCAATACAAAGAGGTACTTCATCATTTATTATCATCTGATGGTATGGTTTCTCAATTAGGTTCATCTGGCCTAATAGGTCCAATTGTTGGATTAAAGCTTCCTTGGTAACCCTAATTGCCATTGAGCTTAATTCGTGCTTTTGGTTGGTTACAGGATTCCAAACAAGGATATCTCCATTCAAACCTCTTGTTGGGCGACCATCAGCAGAAACTGTTTGAGTGATCCAGTCATCGTAATCACCAGTTCTTAAGCCATGAGGCAATCCATTTTCTAATGGATATCCTATACCGTATATGAATATCGCTGGCATTTCTTTTAATATCTCATTTTCTCTTTCATCTGCTGATTTATCGGGATACCGATCGAGTAAATCTTCAGAATGCAAGAATTGGATTTCCTTAGGAATTTCCGGAAAACTTGTATCGTCTAAGATAGGAAATTCATTACGGATATATTTATCTGCATTAACTATGACCTTCCAAATGGACTTTACTGTCTCTGTTAGATACTCTAGATTTCTGTCTTCGTTTGTTATTACCTTTTCCCAATCCCATTGATCTACATATGAATTGTGATAATTCGTAATAAATTCATCTTTTCTAATTGCTCGCATATCGGCAAGAATTCCTTCTCCGATTTGGCAATCAAATTGTTTCAGTGCCCATCGTTTCCATTTAGTTGAAGCTTGAGTCACCTCGACATCCAATGGATCAATGTGATTATTATCAATTTTAAAATATACTGGAATTCGAGATCCATCTGGAACAACATTTTCAGTCATTCCACTATTGGTATCGCAGATTAGGGGAGATTCTACACGAAATAGATTTAATTGTTCACATAATGAATCCTCGATAAACTGTTTTAATTTACCAATTGCTATTTGCGTTTCTTTTTTATTTAATATCGAGGAATAGTTATTTGGCAATCCTTTTTCAATATGAGCATATGATCCACGAGGTACGTAATTATTGCCAGAATCTGTCATTATTATCACTCCTATTTAGGAAATGGTCCAACTTCACATTGCGATTATTATCGTTAGGCTAGTTCTTTAGATTTATTTTTTAATTCATGGGCTTTGTTCCTTAAGTCATCACTATTCTGCGGCCATAAGCTTAAGAATACGTTTTGCGGGCAGGCGACAAGACACCGGCCTTCGTGATCACATTTTTCTGGATGTGCAATAATTGGGACGTCTAATATTAGATTATGTGGTCCTAAAACTACTTCTTGTTTACATAATTCAAGTACGCCAAACACACACGCTCTTATACAATTTCCACAGCCAACACAACGTATCTTATCTTCATCCCTTATTAACGGATACAAATCCTCTACCGTGAAATCACCTCCTGTAACCGAACGTATTAAATTATCTATAAATAAAGCTTACTACTGAATTAATTATATTTGTGTCAATAATAAGATAGTTCTACCTAATTAAACGTTGTTTCATTATTCCATATTTTATATAGACCATATTCTGTTTCACAGTATTAAATGATATTTTCAACAATTAATAACTCTTTAATATCCTAACGCAATACACAATGCCAAGCACGTTTTTTATCAAAGTAGCAAAATCTATCTGTCTTCATTATTTGGGCATGTCCAGCCTCTTACCAAGGCATCCTCCCAGATTTTCTTACATGCACGAGATAAAACGTAACTTGGTTCCTTTTCTCGTCCTATCGTCCGAGCCATATTACCACATTGGCTTCTTGCTTTCGGGGTTAGATATTGCCATTCCTTTAGCCATGATGCCAAACCCCACCAAGCGTCGGATCCCTTATCAACACAATATTCAATAGTTTCTCTCTCCTGCTTGATCTGGGGGTCATACTCTTTTTGTTTTCGTCCTCTCTTGATGTAAATTGATTTAATGTCATCAGGTAATACAAATTCCTTATTCCTGAGATTCTCCCAGCAATTCTCTTTCTTGCACCATTCGGAGATATTTAGATCCGTATCACGGATGTGATCATTGACGACATGACTAATTACCTCGATCGTATCTTGGAGGTTGTCAGGTATCATCTGTTCATGCCAGATCTTGTATAGATCAATTTTCATCTCTGATAATTCGAACAACCATGAAAGGGTGTATGTGACAATGTTATGTCGGTACCCTTGGAATGTTTGTCTCCTGACGATTTTTTCTGTTGTCTTCCAGAGGAGTACTAGGGCTACGGTCTTTTTGAAGAACTCGGCTAGGTCCTCATCCTGCTCCCTGAGCCACATGTTGAATTTTGCAAAATTCTTCTGGGCACCGAGACTGACATCATGTGGTTTTCTTAGATATGTGTTCCAAACTTTACCAAAAATACTTTTATCGAACCTTTGTTTTTTTGGATAACGAGCTTCAAACTTCTTTCCTTGAGCGGTGGTGCGAGCCTCAAGCCGCTTTGTTTCCTCGTAACTGCCACGGGCTTTTTCGTAAAACCAATGTGTCAATTTAGATCCACCGGTTGGATCGGGGGCCCACAGATTCTTCGAGATATCATGCAATTCCGGATGCGGAGGATCATTTGCTGATAGGTCAGCAAGGCTGACACGATTCTGCATATTTGAATATTCACTAATTCGGGGTACGAGCCTGTCAATATTTTTTTCATCTATAATCAGAATTAATTTCATCTGAACCGCTATTTGCGAAAGGTCTGCCATCTGCTTTCGGCTTGCGTGAAATAATGATGCTACGGTCTGCCCCCCATTTACAATCTGGAAATCTGTTGCTCCTTCGATAACACAACTATTACCAGAAATTTCTTCAACCACCACCTCCCTAGCAAAGACTGTTATTCCATTGTTGTAAGCGCAAAACATATCTGAATCATTAAGTATTGTTTCTCTAATGCCCCTGTTGATTTTTCCTCTTGCTGATAGATACACTCGGACATTCATATCGAGCATCCGTGTGCCCCATTCAGAGTAGAGATCAGCAAGGCATTGGCCGGAGATGAATGTAAGATATGTTGTATAAATCCCTTCACTGTCATGATGAAAGAGGCTGGGCAAAGAACCACCATTGTCGTTGAAGTTCACCGTTATTACTTCTCTCTCTCCCTTTTCTATGAATCCGAGTATTCGTTCGATATCCCAGATAATCTTACGGATTTCCACGCCATCAAATTCGTCAATCCTTGCTGCTTGCTTTGGTGCTACACCATCGGTAATAAGGATAATATTCACCGTGTGAAATCCAGGCCCAACCTCTTTTATAAGTTTTGAAAGGTCGTGTGCTTCGTTGGCAATGTCAATTTTTTCAAACAGGTTTTTTACACTACGTTGATAGAAGTTTGAACATCGCTTGAAATAAGTTTCAAGATCTGTCTTAGTAACTCTGATATTTGAGATATCATCGTGATCTAGGTAATGTGATACCACAAGGTTCAGAACGCCGAGATCCTCATCGAAACTGTATCCATCAACTCTGACTCCTCGCGCTTGATATGAACACCTGACAAAATCATCGATCTCTCCAGCCTCTACCAATAACTCCCCTACCTCTTCAATAAAAATATGTTCACGGAACATATCTATTTCAAGTGACTGGGTTGCGATATTGTTATGAAAGTCAGCTAGAGATTCACCTGAAATATCCAACTATTTACCCCCAATGAATTCATCAAGAGTATTCTCCGCATCTACCTTAAATTTCTTGCAGGACGAAATCAGAATCGAATATTGTATATCTCCCAGTCCCGGACAAAGGGATGTAATTCTTGGGAATCCCTCCTTAACATTGAACACTTCTTTGTTCCGGATAATATATCCTGTCGAATAAATATCACTTTGGACATCCAAATATCCAACATCTTTTAGAAATGATTCAAAGGTCATTAATGCTTTTGAATTCCCCTCAAGCAACCACCTTATCGCGGAGATAAGTTCGGGAAGCGTGCGTACCCCAGATTCCACGGGGTGTAATGTTAGAATATAAAGGTAGAGGGACTGAAGCCCCTGATTATCTAATTGCCTTTCATTGTTGATACGAACCTTCCGTGGCTCCTTACCTATTGTGGTTTTAACCTCTATCGATCGCTTCTCGAAGTGAAAATCATGGTATCTTGGATTAACCCTCCTCCAGGACTCAACGGCCTTAATTTTATCCATGCCCGCTTCTAGCAACTCCTCAAGGAGATACAATTCTCCGAAAAGCCCTCTCTGCGCTTCTTTTGTTAATCCTTCTGGGCTATGTTTGGCAAAGAACGAGGCCCAACGCCCAAAGCATTCATCCAATATTACCATTCTCTCACTACTATCCTGCACCTTTTTCAGGGCTTTTATGATATCCAAGCATACATATGTAAAGATCTCATCGTATTGGGGATTTTGTAGAAGTAATCGTACATGCTTAGTATTTTGAGATGGAACATTCAGTGTGATCTGATCGATATGTAGTCCCCTCCATTTGGGTATGTCAATATCTAACTCCTCTTCATGGAGTTCAATGATGAATTCCTTGAAGCCATCGGGGGCTAGCATACTTATTCTGATACCGGCTTCCTCCCCAAGGTCGAGACGTTGATATATTCGATTCCCTGAATAATTACCGGATTTCATTCTTGTCGATATACTTTCCCAAAGCATCTTGAGGGAATCCGATAGGTCATTCATCTCTACCATGTTTATCCTCCTCGGAAATATAGATCGGATTGACCCAGTACTCGATTGGTACTGCAGTCTTACTTTCTGGATAACTCAAAGCGAGGCCAATGTATGTGCTATCAAGTCCATATGGTTTACCTTTCTTGTCATAACCATATAGTAGGTAAATCAGCATCAATCCCCTTGAAGGAGGTCTAACACCTCGTATGGATTTACCTGAAGGTAATGAATTTGGACCAACCCCGCAGATCTGTCTAGCCATCTCGATTTCTTCTTCGGTAAGATCAATCGTCTCGTCTGCGGGGCTAACGAGCCGTTTGATGGAGACCTTTGATTTAGTAATGGGTAACCATGTTTTCCTCCGATTGCATCCAATTCCTAACCCCTCAATTTCAACGGAATGTTCTTTATCATTTGTAGATACAATGACAACGTCCCAGGAGATCAACTCATTCTTTCGGTTCTGTTTTTCAATGTACTGGGCCCACCTCATGGGATCGGCAATTCTTGTCGCTTCTTCGTTTGTCTTATACGCTGTGAGGAAATTCAGGATGGGGCCAGATGGGACACCACTCCATCTGAATCTGGGTTTCTTCTCCATAACAGGATAATCCGGACTCCTACCTATCTCCTCGATCAATCGTTCAAGAGCGTCCTTATTGATATCTGTCATATGTGGATCGAATACCACCGTTTCAGAAATGTTGCCGGCATAAGACAACTGTATCTTCTGTTTCTTCCTTGATTTCCCTGCAGAGGTTACTACAAGCCGCCCTGGGTGACTCTTGATCTTCAATCCGAATTTTTCCGGAGTTGCACCAAGTGCAGCCATGTAGTCAATTTCATTCCTTAGCTCAACATTGGCACCAGCAATGTGGCGGTACCAGAAGAGGAGTTCGCCGGTGGTAAATATCCGGCACAGGTCCGTGTAACCTTCTCGGTATCCAAACCACCTACCCATCTGCATCAAGGTATCATACATTCGTGATGCTCTGAGATAATAACTTACACTCAAACCTTCAAGAGTCAATCCCCGAGATAACTTATCCCCTCCAATAACTATGAAACTCGCACCCCGTTCCTCCCACGGAACATCTTCTCCTGCTTTGATTCGATCATTCGCATATGTCAATGAATCATGATAATCAATGGAATCCTTTGCCGTCCCGTTAATAAGCTTAACCCTGACAACCCTTGTTGCTCTCTGGAGGTGGCTCTTGATGTCTTCCCATGAATGGATTATTGCATCGGTGTAATCTCTTTCAGCCATTTCACTGGACGTTGGTGAAAAATCTGCTCTCCAGATTTCTTCAAAATCCTGTAAATCTCTCCCACTCATAATTCGCGCAGCAAGTCGTTGGAGTTGCATCTCAACCAATTCATAGATTTGCCTTTGTACATTGGTATATCGTGTTACATGAATCAGCATTGAATTATGGGGATTTCCTTCTGCTCTGATGTTTCTTGACGCACATGTCAAAAGAAAGGTTTTAATTGCATATCTTAAAGACTCGGGGAGGTGCGGTACATCGAGATCTTTTTTATGTTTTGGAGGAATCAGGCTGTCCGAATCATTAATCAATCGGATGATGGGTAGGGGATCCCTCTCTACGATACCGGTATCATCACTTGCATCTAATCCAAATACGTGTTCTGGTCCCATGTAATTATTTGGTTGCGGGAGATTAATTATGAAGCTTCTTGGGAACAGGTCTTCCCCATATACAGGATGTTTTTCCTCCATATGAATAAATATATTTGCATAAGGGGTTGCTGTGTATCCTAAATATGTGCTTTTATCGAACATGTGCAGAATTGCCCTGATATGTCTATTTGTTGCTGTAGGATCCCATTCTGAACAGACTTCTTGGTTTTCGTCGAGATGGGGTTCCTTAGTGTTGATCGATGCATAGTCGCATTCATCATCTATCAGAATCATTGGTATGTCTTTGATTATACTCCGCCCATTCCTATCTTTCTGCCCTATTACCGATGGAAGCCATTCAATCAGATTCTTTAAAATGGATACATGTTTCTTGATAATCAAAATAATCGGAGGGCTATCCATCGCGGGGAAAATTCCCTGCTGGGCTGCAACGGACCTCTTAAAATCTCCTTTCTCTGAGCTATTTGTCAGAGTGAATACGGTACCATGATCCTCGAACATCTCTCGGACCCCAATTCTCTTTTCTTTTCCGGTCAATTTCTGGATTGTCTCCATCTCATAGCCCATGAATTCTTCAGCCAGACGCATCTGGGTTTGGCTTCTCAGGCTATTGTGAACTCCTGCAAGGATAATGAATAATTTGTATCCAGCATCGGCTGCTTTGGTGATTAGTCCGGTGTAGTTGGCAGTTTTTCCGGATTGAACACTCCCCATGACCATTCCTCGACGATCCCATCTTCCAGGTCGTTGAGGATCTTCAATTTTCGATAAGATTTCATTTGTCAATCTATCAATTCCCTCGACTACCCTCGGTGACCATCCCTTCCGCACAATTAGGTAGTCGCTATAATGATCCCAGAAATGCCATTCGAAGTCTCGATTAATTCCTTTATCGGTTGAAGGATTGAACCATTCTTCATGACCTGTATTATCATCCAGTGATGTAGCATCTCCCATGACGACCTGATGTATGGACTCTATCTTCCTGAATAACCAATCCTCATCGAGATCTTCACGCTGGTATCCTCGGGACATCATCTTGATGAATTTGAAAATATTTTCTGGACTGATATCCTTGTCAGAAAACCATGCATGTGACATTTTAATTATTTCATTATGATCTTTATCCATTGTTATCCCCTGCTTCAATAAACTTTTCCAGAACCGCTCGGTAGACTGGGTGTACATTGAATGGCTCAAGGCTTGTTATGATATCAATTGCTACACGGGTTTCCTTCCCTTGAGATAAAAGGTCTAAGTACATCTCCTTGCACAGATTGATCAACGGAGCTGGTGGAGTCACAAGATCTTCCGGCAGATCCACATGACAGTCCTCGGATTCAAAATTATCCATGATGATCAATCGATGGGGAACCGTCGATTCTATTGAATGGAATAATTTATTGATCCATGAATTCGGTAGTTCAAATTCTTCGAGAATTGTCTTGATAACCTTGTTATCTTTGTTGATTTTATATATGATTTTATCTCCTCTTCGTTGTTTTACCCAGATATCTGCTGTATTCTTTTTGCGCTTTATCTTTGAAGTTCCGGTCCTTGCTCTGTAGATCGCCTGTGCTTCATTTCTTGTTGCTTTAGCAACCTTCAGCAATTCACCTCTGATTCTGTCTGGAGGTATTGCAGAGGCTTTTCTAACATCGATTCTCCAATCCGAATCCATGTCATTTGTGATATCAACCATGATTCGCCCTAGTTTGTAATGCTCCTCTGGTTTCAATGGAAAGTCCAGGTATCCGCCTGGAACAATCATTCTCTTGTTCCTGTACAGGTAGAAACCCTGCTGAGCATTCCAGCCGTTTGGACCAGCTCCGATTCTCGTCTCGTGTTCCTTTCTATGAGATATATGTGGTAATATGTATGGGATGATGGTCACAGTTCCATCCTCATACTTCTCGGAGGTAAGAATCCGAGTGTATGTATTGCTGCTCAGATAGGGATCCCATGGTTTAGCTACTGCGGTACCGATGGATATTTTCAATCCGACGGGTGGGGATAGATACCTATGAAAAATCATTTCTAGGTATCTCTTCACAGCCAGAAACTTGCTATTGAATTCATCCGCACCTGTGTCCTTATCTCTATCTATTCTATCCAGAACACGATCAAGGTTTTGCCAGAGGACTATGGTTCCATGTTCTACTTCATTGATTTGACTTAACTTATCCATTGATCTACTTGGTGCGGTTTTGAATATCTCCCATTCCTTTGTGGATTCAACATGATCAAGATTCCAGCATCGCGTAGAAATTTCCCCGTTGGATGTTTTCGTATGCACTGTAAGTAATTTACATTGAGAAAAAGAAGCTGTTTTCATGCCTAGCCCGAACCTTCCTAGATCACTTGGATCTCTCTCATAATTCGGGTTCTGACTTCCCAGTCGCATGGCTTCCTTCAGCTCGTCCTCGGTCATCCCCATACCATCATCAGCAATCAGAATCCACGAATTCTTCCCTTCCCAATGGTAATCTATCCAGATGTTCTTCGATTGAGCATAGATACTATTGTCGATGAGGTCCGCTATAGCCATGGATAAATCATATCCAATGGCTCTCATCGAAGCAATGAGGGCATCAGCCCTCGGTGGAAGCTCCTCAAGGTCGCTCAATCAGGCTCCCCCCATCTTCCTTCGTTTTTTATTCCTGTTTAATTCAATAAATATTGCATTGGCAATGACCTCTGCCAGCAATGGTGGTACGGCATTTCCGATTTGTTCAAATTGGATGCCGAAGCTACCGAGGAACCTGTAGGAATCAGGAAATGATTGGATTCTTGCAGCCTCCCTTGGGGTGATACCCCGGTTATCAAGTGGATGGATGAAGGAATTGGCATCTCTTCTCAGGTGGGCAACAATTGTTGGAGATTGCCCATCGGATCGGATCTTAAAATATTTCGTTGGAAAATTACTAGTAGAATATCTCATGAGATCTGGTCTTTTCCTGTGAAGATCTATGGCATTATCCCCTTCTTGCATTACCGAGTACGCTTCGAGATCTCTGGGATTATGGGGCCGTGCGATATGATTGAATATGACTGATTGATTACTGCTTAATCTTTTTGCATACTCAGATCTCCTACCTCTCGATCCAGTTGATTGAACATCTGTGCCTTGACCGGGTTCTAACCGTGGAAGTCCAGAAACACCCTGGGAAAAAGTTACCGGATCATGATCACCCTCCTGTTCAATAAAATCCCAAATTCTATTGACTGACTTCTCGGCTGCATCAGGCGAGTCACGGAGAATTTTGCGAGCAATGAAGAACAAACGTATTCGATTCTGGGGAATACCATATCTCTTTGCGTTGATAAGATCTGATCTTACCCTGTATCCCATGTTCGATAAGCCCTCTTCAACCCGATCCACATACGCCCTGTTGATGTGACTGGCCATTCCAGGAACATTTTCAATTACAACATACTGAGGTTTGATAACTCCAACGAACCTAAGAACCTCTTTGTATAATTCCTTCCTGCCCCTTTCTCCATGGTTATTCTTCTTGACCTTGGAGAATTCCTGGCATGGTGGTCCTGCGACAAGAACCTTGATTCCCATGTTCAGAAATCTCTTGGGATTCAGATTCTCGATCTTTTCATTGATTACCCTGTCAGGTGGCAGTTCAGGTCGGTTAAACAGAAACGTTGAGGCAGCATGGCGATCCCCTTCAATTCCGGCCAGAAGCTCAAAACCCCCTCTTTCAAATCCCAGACTCATACCGCCCGGTCCCGCGAATAGGTCCATCACTTTTGGTCCATCCGAGACGATCTCCCTACGGTTGAATTCGCAGAAACCGCTGATAATACATTTATTACATTTCGGATTGATAGATTTACAGATTTCACGTCCATGACTGACCATGTTCACGTGCAATGAATATCGAAAGCGTTCTGGGAAATAATCCTCTAGAACCAATTGAGCCTGTTTATGATCCAAACTCCTGTCGATTAGCCCCATTCGTTTACATATTCTGATGACGTGGGTATCTGCAGGAAATACCTTCCTTCCAAGGGAATACAACATAACACACAATGCTGTCTTTCTACCGACTCCCTTTAAGGATAATAAATAATCAATAACTCTCGGATTGTTCCAGCGATATAGCCGGTCAAGTGAGTAACTATCAAATCTTTGATTGATCATAATAAGGTTTTCTTGGATTTCTTCTACACGCTTAGGACCGAGGCCCGCTCCCTTGATTATTTTTAAAATCGATTTAGGTTTCGCAAGGGAAACCTTGTCCCAAGTTGGATATTGCCTCTTCAAATTGTTATAGGCTTTTTCATATCCCTTACCTCTTGTACGTCGCGAAAGGAGTATGAAGATCAATTCATCTAGTGGATCCTCCTTGTTGTTGTGATCGGGGGTTCCATGGAGGAATGCAAGTGTGTCATCGAGGACATCGATGTAGTCCTTTATGAAATCCTTCAAGTCCATTGGTGCTTAACCTCCCCCACATACGAGGTATTACGGTTACCTCATAAAACCGGTTCTTAATAATCCCTTCGGGATTAATCAATTTCAAATTGTAGATGGAGAAAAAAATGGTCAGAAGTCTTTTATAGTGACTTCCAAATGAAACAACGGATACTTCACCCAACGGAACATCACGGCTTCCGTGTCATGGTCTGTTCCGGCGAACATCGGTTCGCGGTGCTGGTATCCACACAGGTGGCGACCATGCCGAAAAGAGTAAGGAAGAAAAATAACTCCAATACCCCTCCTAGAGGTATTGAGTTTTACGAATATTCACATCGTATTGGTCACCGACCTAGTATTCAAAGGGAGGTGATTTGCCAATGGCTAAGAAGAAGAATATGTCTTTCGAGGATGCAGCCCGCATTCAGGCTCATGCGGATAAGACTGAGACCAATCAGTCCTTCAAGGCACGCGCACAGGTAGCAGCTGCAAAAAAACTCGAAGAAGTGAGACATTGAGCGTTAAAGGGTTCTGGTTTCGGCCAGGACCCGATTTATTTAATGGAGGAAATCCATGAAATTGTTGATAACAGGAGGTGCAGGTTTCATTGGCTCATCATTGATCGAGCCGATGGTAAAGGATAACCAGTTAACGGTAGTAGACATAAGAGAGAAACCGAACCATAGGGGTCGAGTGTTTGACAACGTTTCATACCGATGTGGTGACATTTGTGATAACAGGTTCATGAAGAACGTAATGGACAATGGAGGGATTGATGGGATTATCCATCTGGCTGCAGTATCCAGGGTGATTACTGCCGAAATGGATCGGAAGAGGTGCGTCGTAGTGAATTCGGAGGGCACAAGATGGTTGATGAATGCATGTGCATCTCTAGACACTCCACCTTGGGTGATATACGGGAGTAGCCGGGAGGTGTATGGGGAACCCTCGGTTATACCTGTGAGTGAGGAACACCCCGTCAATCCAAAGAACGCCTATGGTTCATCGAAGAAAGCTGCCGAGACTATCGTGACAGAATACTCGACCCAAAAAGATGTTCCTGCTTTGATATTCAGATTTTCAAATGTATTCGGGTCGGTTCACGACTATCCGACACGTGTGATTCCTGCTTTCATCCGGGCGGCAATCACGAACAAACGACTTCGACTCGATGGAAAGGACCATTGCTTTGATTTCACTCACATCAGTGATGTTGCCCGGATCATATGCAAAGCTGCAGAATATCTACAGGGTGGGAAAATCGAGGGGGCTGAGGTTGTGAATCTGTTGCCCGGGCAAGGGACTACACTCATGGACCTTGTGCATCACCTTGGTGATATCTCCGGGAAGGAACTGGGTTATTACACCTCAGCACCTCGTACCTATGATGTTGAACGATTCATCGGTTGCCCTAAGAAGCTGGAATCCCTCCTCGGGGAGCGGTGCCATATACCAGTCAAGGATGGCTTGAAGATGTACTACAGGGAATTCGAAAGATTTCTCACAAATGAGGGGGAAGTAGCATGAAAATTCTTGAGGTAATACACGGATATCCACCTAGGTATAATGCTGGATCCGAGGTTTACACTCAGACGATTGCCAGGGGTTTGTCTAAGGCGGGGCATGACATTTCGGTTTTCACCCGTGAGGAGGATCCGTACCAACTAGACTTCGAGATTGCGGAGGAAAGCGATGCCATAGATAAGGCCATCAAATTGTACGTCGTGAACCATTCACGTTCGAAGGATCGGTTCAGGCATGAAGGGATGGACAGGGCATTTGCCGGTGTCCTGAGAGAGGTTGATCCTGACGTCGTCCATATCGGACATCTCAGCCATCTTACCACGGGAATTCCCGAGATATCGAGAAACCACGGGTCGAAGGTCGCTTTCACATTCCACGATTTCTGGCTCGCATGCCCGAGGGGACAGTTCACGCAGACCGGTCTGGGCGAGGAGGAGATCTGGAGATCCTGCTCTGGGCAGAATGATGAGAAGTGTGCGAGATACTGCTATTCAAACCGTTGGACAGGGACCAGCATGAACAATGAGAAAGATATGGCTTTCTGGTCCTCATGGGTAGACACGAGGATGAAGGAGATCGGACGACAGATCGGTACTATCGATTTGTTTCTGTCCCCGGCAAACTCCCTGCGGAAGCGAATGATAGAGGAGCTCGACTTACCTCCTGAAAAGGTCATTTATGAGCCCTATGGATTCGACCTGACAAGATTATCCGGAAGAGTACGTCAACCTGAAGATGATTTCGTGTTCGGCTACATCGGTCGGATAGTCCCTGCAAAGGGAATTGACCATCTCATCCGAGCGTTCGGGATGGTAGAAGGAGAATCGAGATTGCGAATATGGGGAAGGCCAACATTCCCAGATGGCCAGGCACTGACCAGGATTGCTGAGAGTCTACCGGACACGAAGCAGGAGAGAATCGAATGGATGCCCGAATACAGGAACGAGGATATCGTCACCGAGGTCTTCAACCACGTTGATGTCATCATGGTTCCGTCTATCTGGGACGAGAATTCTCCCCTGGTTATCCAGGAAGCACAGCAAGCAAGAGTCCCTGTTATCACATCATCGCATGGTGGAATGGGCGAGCTTGTCAGGCATGGTGTGAATGGGTTGACTTATCGTCATCGCGATGTCGATGAGCTTGCGGACAGGATGAATTACGCGGTAAAGGAGCAAGGGAAGATGGTGAAGTTGGGTAAGCGCGGATTTCTGTCAAGCGATAATGGGGATATCCATTGTATCAACAACCACGTGGAACGCCTTATGGAGTTATTTAAGGAGTTGTTGTAGGTAAGCTGATAGAATGCCTTCGCTGACAGAACCCCTGAAAGCTCCCTGGCGAATCACATTCGATACCAATCCCGACGAATGCAATCTTAGATGCATCATGTGTGAGATGAACTCAGGCAAGGAACCATATGAAGTCAGATGGAGGCAGGAGAGGGCATCTGCGAGGCGAATGGATGTCGGAATCATCAGGAGAGTCGTTTCGGAGGTCTCACCTCTCGGTTTGAAGGAAATTATTCCATCAACAATGGGTGAACCTCTGCTGTATCAGGATTTTGATGAGATAATTCGCCTATGCTCGGCCCACAATATCAAGATGAACCTGACCACCAACGGTACATGGCCGGTCCGTGGTGTGGACCCATGGGGGAACCTGCTCCTTCCGATATGCAGTGATATCAAGATCTCATGGAATGGGATGGATCCAGATATTCAGGAATCGATCATGGTTGGGTCCGACCACGAACGGCAGCTCGATGATCTTATTACATTGCTTGAACTCCGTGATGAACTGCTGCTTCAGACCGGACACAGATGTTCAATTACACTGCAGTGTACCTTCATGGAGAGCAATCTCGAAGACCTGCCGGATATGGTGAGATTTGCCATATCAAATGGGATAGATAGGGTCAAGGGACATCATCTTTGGATCCAAAATCCCTCAATGAATGAGGAAAACATGAAACGTGATGCTATTTCCATTAAACGATGGAATTACACGGTCCAAAAATGCAAGAGAATAGCAATGGCACAATCGAATGACGGGTCATTCATCCTAGAAAACTTCGAGCCATTTTCTTCGACATGCTCAACAATATCTCCAGCTTGGACATGCCCCTTCCCCGGGAGGGAGGCATGGATAAATCATGACGGTCGCTTTGATCCTTGCTGTGCACCCGATGCACTCCGAAAGGATCTGGGAAACTTTGGCAAGGTCACTGAGAATGGATTGATGCATATCTGGAGAAGTGAATCCTATCAGAAATTATGTCACGAGTATTCTGGAAATGATCTCTGCAATTCATGCCTGATGAGAAAGCCAGAGCACAATGAAGGGTTGGTTTATGATGAAGCGATCGATTGAACTTGAGAAGATCAGGATATCTGCGGACGGGTCTCATCATGCCCTTAATGGGATTCCATTGTATTCAATGCGATATGAAAGGGTCCTGAACTATCATGGAAATGGTCTCGCTTCTGCAAAGGATACCTCAGGTGCATTCCATATTGGCCTTGATGGCATGCCGGTGTACAATTACAGGTACGAGAGAACCTTCGGGTTCTACGAAGGGCTGGCCTCGGTCATGAAAGCAGATATGTGGTTCCATATCCTCTCTGATGGAAACCCCACATACGATGAAAGGTACTCATGGACAGGGAATTTTCAGGATGGCAGGTGTTCGGTCAGGGATCAGGATCAGTCATATTTCCACATTACGGCAGAGGGAAAACCTGCATATAAAGAACGATACCGATACGTTGGTGATTTCAAGGAGTCCGCAGCATGTGTCTATGACCAGGATGGATATGCGTTCCATATTCTCGAAGACGGTTCCCTCTTGCATGATCAGAGATTCCTGGAGCTTGATGTCTATCATAAAGGATATGCCATTGCCTCGAATGGTAAAGGGTATTTTCACATCGACCGTAGAGGAGAGCCGATCTATCGGGAGAGGTACTTGTGGGTTGAACCTTTCTATAATGGGCTTGCGAGGGTTAAACGAAATAATTCTGTGGTCCTCCTGATCAATGAAGAGGGTAAGGAGATAAAGAAGATAACCAGCAGTGATATCGATTCCCTGAATGATGTCAAGAGGGGTGAGATTATGGATATGATGATCGGGTACTGGTATACCCAGATCCTCCGGTCAATTATCGAGCTTGGAATAATTGAGGATATTTCCTCTGGGACTGAGACGGTTGAGAGACTCCAATCCAGTATCGGTATCGACTCACGATCCCTTCATATGATCCTTCAATGGATGACTGTATACGATTTCATACGAATTGAAAATGAAGAGATCACCCTCACATCCAAGGGGAAAATGCTAGTTATGGAAGAAAAAAGCACTCTCGGTCATGCAGCTATCATGTGGGGATCTGAACACTATCAGGCAATGGCCAATCTCACCGATTCCCTCAAACAGTACAAGCCTATGTTCAAAGACGTGTATGGGAAGGACTACTTCGATTACCTTGATTCTAACGAATCGTCCTCGGAAACCTATCAAAAAGCCCTCGAATCCTATACAATCGATTATGAAGATATCGTCCCCTTTCTCGATCTTTCAGATACGAATGTATTGATGGACATAGGCGGTGGTAACGGTTCATTGTTGAATATGATCCTGAAGGCAAATCCACAGATTTCGAGAGGGATAGTGTTCGATAGACCCCCGGTAATCGAAGCTATCGCCACAAATCATGAACGTACTGACGAAATCTCCATTGAGTATCTACAAGGTGACTTCTTTGATGAGATCCCTTCACACGCAGATACGATCATCATCAGCAGGATAATACACGATTGGGACGATGATTCGTGTATACAGATTCTCCGTAATGTCCACGGGTCTCTACCCCCTGAGGGAAGGTTGGTGATATTTGATACGATAATACCCGAGCAACCACGAACCGATATCGGGATATCCCTCAATTTCAACCTGCTTGTGATGTTGGGTGGAAGGGAGAGGCGTTTAAAGGAGTTCGAAGCGGTGTTAAGAAGTTCCGGATTCATGATTAATAATGTGATTCGAGGAGCGGGGATTATTAGCATCCTTTCTGCAATCAAATCTTAGGTCGAAGGGGGTGGGGGGAGGGGATTCCCCAACTTTATCCGGAAAACAGGACATCACCGATTATTCGACTCACATAATATATCACCTCGCGTATTAAGAAAATTCACCTCCCTGGGGGTGTTCCTATAAAGGGGAAAATCTGGGCGAAATTGACTCTGAATGGTGGAGATGGAAAACTAATCACCTTTTTCACCTTTCTCGCAAGGTTTGCTGCGAATTAACACGTCTATCTGCAATTTAAAGGTGGATGAGATAACGGAGAAGAGCACCTTTATCACCTTTAATCACCTATTCAACACAGATCTCAGCACCATAAAGGACTCCAGAGCTTAACAAGCGAAAAGGTGCTTGATGTCTCTATCATTAATTACCACATAAAAACACCTTGAAACACCACCTTTTACACCTTTTTCGATATCTTAAAAGGTAACTTGAATAATTTGGAATTTGCACTATTGTGAATTACACCTTAAGCTGCATTATTTTCACCTTTACAGCACCAAAATACCCCATAATATCGGGTAAAAGTGATTAAATATTGCACATCCATTATTGAAATTGTAGTCAGGTGATAATAAATGGCAACCAAAGATGGATCTTCCGTAGAAATAAGCACCTCGATAGACGAATTATTGAGTCTGGCAAAGAAGAATTCCAGACTCGCGTTTAAGGCTGGGGATTATCGAGCTACAGCTTCCCTAATGGAGGATATCTTTGTATTGAAGCAGATCAAGAAAAATCACTCTGAGATTCAAAAGGACTACTCCAAAGTAGAAAAATCCGTTAAATCCATTAAGATATCCGAAAAGCCTCGAAAACGAGGACCGAATCTTCGTGGTAAGAAAACCCCCGGAAAAGATTTCGTGTTACCTATCCTCAGATCCATTGATGAGCTCGGCGGATCTGCAAAAGCCAAAGATGTACTGAAAAAAGTGAATCAGAAGATGCGGAAGAAGTTGAATGATTACGATAACGAACCACTTCCTTCAGTCCCCTCGATGACAAGGTGTAAGCAGACAGCTCAAATGGCACGAATACAAATGGTTAAGAATGGGCTCTTGAGGAAGAATTCACAGAGGGGCGTGTGGGAGATCACAGCGAAAGGTAAAAAACAGTTGATTTAAGAATTCTGCTACGAATGCTCAAAGGGAGGATCCATTCAATTGACTATGCTCGAATAATTCCTATCCGATGACGAGCTCGTTTGACACGAGGAAAAGGCAACAAGTATAATTCATCATTATCTCCCATCGTTATCCCCACGCGATCACCTATGGAGAGATTGAACTGATCCAATTCACCGGTCTCTGTGTTTATCTCGATTCGTTTAATATCTTCAAGAACAATACGATCTTCATCTAATTCGGTGACAATCCCAATAAATTGCCACCAGGTACGGAGGACGAATCCTTTTGTGCGTATTCGACCACGGATTCGCCCCCCGATTACAGGTGTTCTTCGGTTCATGCGACCAGATCAGTCCTCTTCCTCGTTTTCGTCATCTTCGTAGTCTTCATCGTCGGCTTCTTCGTACTCAGAGTCACTTGTTGATGAATCATTTTCCACTTCTTCGAGCTCTTCTTCCTCCACTTCATCTAGATTATCTTCCTCGTCTTCTAAGTCCTCATCTTGAGCATATTCTTCTTCATCAAGATAATCCTCTCTATACGGGTCGTTGAGGAGGCTTTTATGCTCAAGTATTCGATGAATGGTCTCCTCATCGATTATCTCTGGAGATATTATAACTCTCCGCTCAACAACCTCAATTTGCCCTTTTTTCAGTTTTCTCGTTTTTCTATTATCTTTCATAATTTAGCCTCAATTAGATTCCTGATGTATAGATAAGACAAAATGGCATAACATGGATCTGATTATTGATTTTAAAACGGTTTGGTGGAAGACATATGATGAATGCCTAACTCTATACATCATTAACGATGAGGTTTATCTCCTATAAATATATACACTATAAAATTATCAAAATTATAATTTTATAAATGAAATTACATGGTTTATCAGCGAATTATTGGACTTTTCCAATAAAATTACCACTTTACTTCCCCCTCCACCTCCGAATTCCTTCAGAATTACTTGAGTCGAACACTACGATATTAATTGGCCGCCATTATCGTTTTAGTCAGACTCATTGTGTAGCAAATAGATAAGATGACATGAACCTACTCAATTGCCTTCTTCCCCTTCTCTGTAATTTCCCACACACCTCTAGGGGAGCCCTTCTTTAAAAGTCCATCAGTTACCATTGTCATCCGGGCCATCTGAGCGGTTTGCTTCCATCTGGTCACTGATGGTATTGAAGTGAGGGTTTCAATATCGTACTCGTTGAGTTTCTTTCGCATCTTCATATTGACTTTCTTGAGGATGTCCTTGGTCCTTGCGGATCCTCCGAGCTCGTTTATGGATTTCAGGATCGGGATGATGAACTCGCTTTCTTTAGTTCTCTTACCACGACGTTGAGTTGACCTCTTACCTGGTTTCTCGACAATCTTAGTCGTGGTAATCGAATTGATAACTTTTTCGTAGTCCTTTGCCACCATAGACAATTGCTTTTTAATTCGTTCCATCGTCTGAATATCCTTCAGAAGCGAAGAGGTAGCATTGAAATCTCCAGCCTTAAATGCAAGTTTAGAATCCTTCTTTGCCTGGGATAACAATTCATTCATCGATTCGTTCAATTCCCCGAAAGTGTTCAATTCCTTAACCATTGAATAACACCTGTACATTTACTTATAATTGGACTATAAATAGTTATCTTAAGTTAAATCCTATTTAGAGAACATTAGTTATTTCATTTTTCTCTTTTATATGAATCCTTATTTGTGTGTAAATAATATTAACTGGTTATACTCACTATTCTTACAAAAAGTCGATTTATGTACCAAAAGACTTATAATTTAAGTTATCATTCACAATATTAAGATATATTCTCTCATATGGGAGATATTTCAACAGTACCTTATTGTGCTGTTCATTAAAACGCTAAAAGAGGGAGATTATGCGTCTTGTCAGGTTAGCCCCGCATGTAGCGTTAGCGATAGTAGCAATAATGTTATTACCGAATATAAATTCTGCACTTCAGATAGATGAAAATGTTGATGTTAATCAACTCCCATATGAACATACTTTTACTAATTATGCATTAGCGAAATTACATTTTATCGGTGTTCAGGAGGCAATTACCGTGGGAGTTACCTTCGAGGATGCGGACTTTGATTTTATGTTATTCCTTGGGGGGAAGAACATCGGTACTGTGTACAAAGAGCGTACAATGATGTTCATTATCAATCTATATACCAATACAGATTTAGTCTTCCAAGCGAGTAATGGTCTTAAGGTCTCGGTGGAACAATGCGGTCCGAACATAACCGTAACTGAGAACAATATCACTGTCCTCGGATCATTGGGAAAGGAAGGGAACTTGTATACAACGAATATTCATGTCCCTCATGATAACGCTCATAATGTAACGGTTGATGCGACCGTGAACTTCACATATCTCGGTATTTGTGATGGTTCGATCAGCAATTTCGGATATGCAACGAGCGAAAGTGAGTTCCACATTCATTCAGCAGACCAAACACAGATGGTGCGATTGATCGCCGAGGAATCAGGAACCTTTGATATAGTGTTCGAGTTCTCAAGCGATAACAAACTGGGGATCGGTGGCCCTTCGATCGGCAATGTCACGTTCTTAGCAACAGGTGCCGACATTACCATGCATCATACTGAATTGGCCCAGTACTCTGATGAGGATTCGTTAGCTGAAGAGATATCCATAGGTGATATCAATTATTCATTTAGTACTGAGGACATCGATGATGATGGTTGCCCCAAGATAACCCTTTTTAGAACCAATTTGAAGATCCAAGGTGGATTTCCTGTTATCACCATAAATGAGATCACGGATCCACCGAACAAGAAAACCGTTTACAGGAGGTATTCCACGATCATGTCCAATGAGGAAACCGTCACTAAAGGGGATCCTATGGACCTCGATCCATTTGTGACCGAGACGATCGTCAATCCGGTAGCTCATATCGTTTATAATGTCGAGGTGATCGATGATGATAAGGACGGTAAACCGATCGTCATACTTCATCAGTATAATCTAACGATCAATTCGACGGGACATCCAATCCAGGGCGGCAGTTATAAGGAATATCATAATTTGGATGTTGATGATCAAGATCCAAGCAAACCGAATTCATATAGTGATCTTGACGGAGATGGCTTGAGCAATTACTACGAGATCTATCGAACTGGCACTAATCCGCAGCTTGCGGATACCGACAATGATGGTCTATCGGACTATCAGGAGATGGGATTTTCGGGATACGCAGCCGCCTTAAATGATGTCGATCTCGACGGTTTAAATGATTCATTGGAGTTGATCCTCGGTCTGAATCCCCTGGACCTTGATACTGATGATGATTATTTCGAAGATGGTGCGGAACTTGATTATTGGCTGTACCGAGAGTTCGGTTTCGTTAATGCGACTGCGAAGTACGAATTGAACAATCTGACGAAGAATACCGGAGCGATCCCTTCTTGGGCACTTCCTGACTGGGACAATGATGGCGTCATCGATTATCTCGATAAGAACAGCGATGATGAATTGATCGGTGCCTTCTCAAGACCTCAACGCATGCATACATACAATCACACCCTGGACCTGACAAAACGAACGATCATTCAGGGATACAGGGATCTTATCGCATCCGGGCTAAGTCCAATCGTGTACAATCATAATACATCAATGATCTCAGCATCAAGGAAGAACTATACCTCGGATGATGACGATACCATTGATTGGTTGCTTGACCTTGAAGAAAGTTATCGCTCTGACCTATTGAACTATTCAGGCAACTGGAATCTTACAAACCAGACACGTAACTGGTACTTCAAGGAATACGAGGATTCATGGTTCCTCGCGTTCTACGCATATCATCAGTTGATCGAGGAGACATACTTTTCAGATTACGGTTTCTATAAGGACCTCTGTTCGTGGTTCGACGAGGACCATAATGCAACAGGATACTATCATCAAACACCTTCATATCATGATGTCTATGATACATACCTACACCTCAGATCGATAGTCGAAGATTACTACGTTGCTGCGAACGTCACAACGGACATGTTCATGTGCAAATATTACGATCTCGATGGTATCGAGCTGATATTTTACCATACCGACCCTGCAGACAATGATACAGACAATGACTCACTTGATGACGGTATCGAGGTGAACTATTGGAAGAACATCAATATCGATCCGTTCGACGATTCTGACGGTGATGGTATACCGAACATATATGATGCGGACTCGGATAATGATACCTATAATGATGGGATCGATTTCGATCTGGACAACGACGGTATGGAGGACGTCTATGAGTTCTTCTACGGGTTCGATGTGGAGTCTCCTGGTGATGCGAGCTTAGATGAGGACAACGACGATCTCACAAATTTAGAGGAGTTCTTGAATACAACCGATCCGACCAAGACCGATACAGACGGTGATGGGATATGGGACGGGTCAGAAGTATCGATCGGTCTTGATCCGGTGAACAAGGATTCTGACATGGACGGCATCGAGGATTACAAGGAGAACTCCCATTCAACGGATTCTGACGGTGACGGCTTGATAAACGCCTTGGACACCGATAGTGACAATGATGGTCTGACCGATTCAGAAGAGGACAAGGACTGCGATGGTATAGTCGATACGGGGGAGACCTCGCCGATCGATCCTGATTGCGACGATGATGGATTCAACGACGGTTACGAGGTGAAGAATAACCATGATCCATACAGTAATGCCACACCTGATCTCGATTCCGATTCTGATGGATTGGACAACCAAGAGGAGTATGATTACGGAACCAACCCTCAAACCAATGACACCGATGGGGACTGGATCCTGGATAAATGGGAGATCGATCATCGACTGGATCCATGCGATGCGAACGATACCTATCTTGATTGGGATGGAGACGGTCTACACGCTCTCGGGGAATACCTGAACAATACGGACATCGATCATTACGATTCGGATGACGATATGATGCCAGATGGATGGGAGGTGAAATATGGTCTTAATCCGTTAAGCGATGATGCTGATAGCGACAAAGATAGTGATAACCTAACCAATATCATTGAGTTCAGTGAAGGGTTGGATCCCTCTAAAGCTGACACGGATTCAGACGGAATGCCCGATGATTGGGAATTAAGCTATTTACTGAATGCCACCTTTGACGATTCAGGAGAGGATTCAGACAATGATTCACTTACCAACCTCCAGGAGTATGAGAACGGCACAGATCCAAAAACCCTATCATGGGATACCGATGAATTACCGAATGATTGGGAGAATTCTACAGGACTGAATCCTTACAGGAACGACACTGCATTGGACCCGGATGGTGACGGACTATCAAATCTCCTCGAATATAATCAATCAACGGACCCGTTCGATCCAGATTGCGACAATGACGGCTTGCCGGATGGATGGGAGTATTACAACGGATTGAATGCTTCCGATTCTAGCGATAAGTATACGGATATCGACAATGATGATCTAAACAACACGGAGGAGTACGAGCTTGGAACGAAGGCGAATAGCTGGGATAGCGATTATGACGGAATGCCTGATTCTTGGGAGAATGATAACAGTTTGATACCAACCTCTTTCGATGCCTTCGAGGATTATGATGGTGACGGCTTAGAAAATATCGAGGAATATAGATACAATATATCATCTACCTGGAATCACTCAACCGATGGCGTTTATGAAGGTGGATTGGACCCAATGGATCCAGATTACGACAATGACGGATTTACCGATGGATATGAGGTCAAGTGCAATCTGACACCCACACAGTTGATTCCATCGGATAAAACAACGGACGACGATAATGATAAGCTTACGAACTGGGAAGAGTACCTGATGGGTACCTTAGCAAATAATAACGATTCCGACATGGATGGACTGGAGGACTACGATGAGATACAGTATCAGCTCGTGGATATACAGTATTTCACCGATAACAATGGTTTTGTAAAGACAGATGGTGTCAATGAAATTCGCCGAATGGATATCAACAGATCTGTATTCGAGATATCTGCGGGTAATCAGGTTTTGATGGATTTCACTGTTCAGACCCACGGCTATTATACATTGGTCGTCCAGATGCATACTGGTGTGGACCCTCCCGTCGAATTATGGATCAAGAAGAACGTAACTACCATTTCGAACAGGACAAGGATGGTCAATCAATGGAAGTTCAAGAAGTACACCACAGCGATAACGGAATTGAGCAAGGGCACATATACGTTGGCGGTTGAATGTAAAGCAGAAACGATCAGTCTCCTGAATCCGGTTGAGATACATCTATCCTCATACGGTAAACCAGTCCTTTCTGATTATGACGGAGATGGCCTCCTTGATGGAAAGAATGTTACTGTGAATAACATAACTGGTGAACTGGATATTCAGGGGAACGCTAACACCACTACATACCTCGGTGAATTCTTCACTGTAACCAATCCTATGAACATCGATACCGATGGGGATGGCCTTACAGACGGATATAATATCACAATTGGCAATTCCAATTATCTGGGTGAACTATCCTTTGGTACTAATCCGCTGAAACCTGATGGAGATCATGATGGTCTTGGCGATCTGGAAGAGGTCACACTTGGATATGATGGTTGGATAACAAATCCAAAAAACTATGACTGCGACGCCGACGGGTTATACGATGGATGGAATGACAAGAATGGGAACCGTATCTTTGATCCTGGAGAAACTAAAGGTGAATGGAACTGGATGACGAATCCGTACAATAATGATACCGATCGAGATGGTGTCACTGATCAGATCGATCGTAATCCTCTCCATAATTCGATCATTACAGCTAAAGTTAAAGTCAATTGGATTGATAGCAGTGAAATAGATGGAATGAAATTCAAGGTGGTCATCGACGATACTGGTATGTCCGATGATTGGAAGATCAAGTTCACCTCTGTAACCCTCCAACCAAATGATGAATTCAAAGTATTTTATGATCTTCCTGATGTGAATTCGACAACGACCTGTGAATTGGTCATTTACGAAACTAAGAATGACGCTGATTATAGATATGATACGAAAACTCATAATATTGGAACGCTACTTCGGTCTGGGAAGTTAGATAGAACAATGGAGGGTGAGACACGATACGTAAATACATCTAATTTTAAAATTGAATATACATTTTCGGATGAGGATCTCAATCGGATCAACACACTGATGTTCCAGGGTATAAATGACAGTTATTCATGGTATCATGCGAACTATAGTACCGGTCAAAATCTGCTTAGATATGTTGGAGATATGGGTTTCTACATATTCTTATTGAATGTAACAGGAACCCCAAATGTGACCGGTATTGTTGAGGGATCTAATGCATGGTTGGTGCCTAGGTCATTATATTTCAGCTCCCAACTTTATCATGAACTGAATAATACTGACGACGCGAATAATCTCTCTTCTCCATCAGATACAGATTTCTACAACAATACATGTGATCTGAACAGCAGTCATATAATGGGTGTGTATTCGATCAATCTTACCGCGTCAGAAGCTTATTATTATTATTACAATCTTACACACAATAACTCAGGGAACCTTACTGCAGAATCCATCAATATAACCATCAATCTAACGCATCTCGGTATATATGGCGATGTTTTAGATATGATACCGTTCGACGCCCCTGAAGTATCTGAACAGGGAAAAATCGTTAAACCGAAACCAAAGGATAAGAAGAGTAACAGTATTTGGGATAAATTCACTAATTTCGTCTCTGAAGTTGGTGCATATGTTGTAGAAAATATGCCCAATTTCATTAAGGACACATTGATCAGGGCTGCAAATGCATGGAATGATTTCCTTGTTGCTGCAATTGATTTCTTTGGCAAGGTTGCATCGAAATTAAAAGAATGGTGTAATCCAGCCTTTTTATGCAGTGTTATTGGAAAAATTGGGAGTGCTTTGGTTGAAATCGCAAAAGCAGCATTAAATGTATTAAACTTCATTAGGTTATTCTTTATCAATCTATTTGTCAAAGGATTCCGATCTTGGTGTGTTATTCCTATGTATGAACTAAGTCAAACACAAGGTTCTAATTCTATTACAGACACTGCGAAAGGAATTTCAAAACTAATGATTGCTACAACTGCTCTCATTCTCCTTACGATACCTGTCCTCCCCATCATGTTTACCACTCCTTCAGCTCTGGCAAACATGATTGATATAAGCTCCTTAATATCAGCAACTTTAAGTGCAAAACTTTCAATAGCTGGATTAATAGGTTCGTGGATTATGCTCGGATACGCGCTACATGTTGATAAAACCGGAATACTTATAGCCTCTTATATTGTAGCAATAATTGACATTATTGGGAATCTCATACTCATATTCATGGCAGGATAGTGATTCGATGTTGGAATTAAAGTCCTCAAAACAATATTTACTTTCACTAGCATTCTTTAAGGTTGCTTTAGTAATATTTACTTTGATTTTTCTCTTTTTATCATTATATGACATATTTTTCACCCCTCTTTTTTTATCATTTGTGTGCGTAATTATTTTCTTTTTTATAACATCACCGATTCCTCAACCCCCACCTTTAACATTCAATTCAACCACTTTTAACCTACCGAGATATAATTTTCTGAAAAAAAAGTATACATATTTACATTATCCGATTTCTGATATTAAAAGTGTGAGCAAAAAAGGTTTTTTTTTAAATAATGGTGATAAAATTCAATATTCGTTATATTATGATAAAGATGCACAATATGATTTTTATTTAGAGATAACTAACATTTTTAAGAAAAGGAATGCTCGCTTAAATATGGAATTCCGTTGTTGGCTTAATGACAATAATAAAGAGATAGACAGTAAGATTCTTTCACAAATTAATAAACCACTCATGGAAATAAAGGATAATTCCGAAACCTCAATGCACTTACAGGCTATAAATGAGCTTTTCATTGGTGATCTAAATCACATGCAATTCTTAACTTCTCATTTTCCGATGATCAAACAAAATAATAAGCTATTAATGTATAAAATTAAGAAGATACTAAATGAACACTCTACTAATCACATTATTTTAAAACCGGTTTTTAAAGATATATATAATAAATTTAACACAATTTATGAAATCCAGACCATACTTAATAACTTAGAACCATATTTAAAGGAATCCAATGAATTATATTCTCTCTATATCATTAATATTAATTTCAATATAATTATTAATTCGCTAACTAAGAAATTAGATGGATACAAGAACATAATAGGAAACACCTCATTGCATTCGATAGAGAATTCAGATATTAAGGATGAGATTACTGAGAGTATTTTACTATTAGAAACTATGATAATTTCATTTACAATTCGCTATCTTAATAAGAATATATGGACAAATAAAGAGCGACAACAATTCATTCAAGTTAACCGAGAACTTGGAAAAGTGCTTGAAGGTTAATCAAAAAAGACATAACTGCTATGGTATCTTCATACAATGATTCTCATTTGGTAGATATCTATATACCTATTTTCGGTATGTATGCTAAATACGCCCGCCTCAACTCATCTTCATCAATATGATGATAGATATCAATTGCCTCAGCTCTACGATCTCCTCTCAATTCTTTAACATATTCTCTCGGCATCCCATTCCTGATAAGATGTGTAGTAAACCAATGCCTCATGCAATGTGGTCCGACATGATCCTCTAACTTCTTCGAATCGGGGTTATGAAATCCAAGCTGTAGAGCAGGTTCAACCACGGCTTTCCACACGGCATTCCTGGATAATCGAGTGCCAGTCTGATAGCTAATGAAAAGAGCATCAGAATTGGATTCCAACTTCTCCCGAAGTTTAATCCATCGCTTCAATGCTCTTGAAACTTCATCATCGAAAAAAACCAATCGATTGCTCCGCTTGGGCGTAGGTTTCAAGTTTATCGAACCCTCTTCCCAATTGATATCATCTAGATCCAACTTCAGTAGTTCATTCCGCCTGATACCGGTCTTCGCTAGTAATAGTATCATAGCTCGATCCCGTGGATTGAACATGATACTTAGTATCTGAGCCAACTGTTCCACAGATAGAAGTTGGCGAGTCGATTTCTCATTCTCCTTCTTGTATCGCTTCAGATACCGCTTACGGAATGGTAAAACGATATTAACCTGCGTAATCCCCTCGAACGTGAGATAATCGTAGAATGACGATAGAGCCGAGAAGTAATTCTCGATGGTTTTAAACTTCACCCGACGTGTACGTTGGAGATATCGGAGAAACGCACGTAACCCCTCCGTATCGGCCTCAACTGCCCGGAGATGGCGTCTTTCGAGAGATCGGAGGTAAATGAGTAGGCTTGACCTGTATCGACGTATGGATTCGGGGCTCATATTCTGGAGTTGACAGTCTTCGAGGTAGGCTGATAATAATCGAGCATGTTCATCCGTTATCCCCTGAATTGTCACGATTATCCCTTCCATCGCCATTTTCGGCCAAGGCATTCTACGAGGCCGACCTGCTCAAGATATTCAAGTTGTTGGGAGATACCAGCAATGATGTCTGTAGCATTAGATTTCACATTTAATTGTGTTAATAACTCATTCTGTGTGAGCGGTTGATTACTTGATCTCAGGAGATCAATAACAGCCGGATCGGTCTGTCTTAAACCAGTAAACCCCGGATCAAGGAATGGACCAGCATGATACCGCCGTAACTCAGCGTCTAGTGACTCGGATAAGCTCTTGAGCATCCTGTTCTCCTTCTCAAGATTCTTGATTCTGTCATTAGCTTCATTCAGGTTGGATACCAGTGATACCCTAGACTCGGAAGCACTATCTCCCTCCTCATTGTTTATCGAATCCAGCACCCTTTCAACCACGAACTTTGATATTGACTGTCGTGCTGTTTTAGCCCGTTCCTTCCATTCATCAGCTAGCTCAAGTGATGGTAAATACACGTAAATAGCCCGTTTCTTGATGGTTTTCGTCTTACCGAGGTTCGGTTTGGACATGTCTATCAAATCACATATGGCGTACGAATTATAAGTATTTTACTAGTAAAAAAGTGCGGGGGAAGGGATTCGAACCCTCGGACCTCTACAGGATTAGGCCCTGAACCTAACGCCGTTGACCTGGCTTGGCTACCCCCGCACTTGGAGGATTTTTGCGTCTGAGCGGGGGCCGGCAGGTCAACGGTCCCGTCCTCGACGAACGAAGTGAGTCGAGGCGACGGCGCGTCCGGGGGACGCGACGGAGTGACCTGGCTTGGCTACCCCCGCACTTGGAGGATTTCTGCTTATAGAATTGAGACCAAGCCACAATAGCTCGATCGAAGGTAACTCCCAGATGATACATTGCGGTATATCAACGTTTTGATGTCCCAAGCCAGGGCTAAAATGATATTTACACTCTATGTAACGAAGGCTCTCAGAGAGCACGCATCCGATTGTTCCGCTTGTTGTGCTCGACCTCGGCGAGGCCGAGCTCCTCCATCAGGGGAGGAATGTAGTTGGCGAACCTCCCGCGGAAGTTCTTCTTCATACCGTACCATCCACCCATGGGATTTTCAGCAGACCGCGCCCAGTGCTCCACTGTCCCCTCCTTCGCCTCCTGCTTCTCGTCCTTGCTGCCGAGGAGCATCCAGTCGCCGTGGTCCTTGAGCATGGCATGAAGATCACCAATGGCACGGGCATCGTACCATAACTTGGTCGATCCGACAACGCACATGATGACCTCGGTGCCGTCCTTCTCATCGATGTACATCTCGTAGCCCGATGATCCGGGCGGTGTCTTGAGCTTCCACGGATCCTCCTTTGTCCGTTTCTCTTTGATCGTGACGTTTGACATGGATATCGAACCGTTCATCGATCTGATGATAAATAACGGTTCCACCTAAGCAGGGACCGATCGATCAGTGCTCAACTAGTCATCGAGCATTTTATCCAGATCCTTCGGCAGGAGATAATGGTAGCTGAACGGCTTACCGTCCCTGATGATCGCGAAGGTCCCGTACGGATACGGCATCTTGCTCATTACATCGTCCCTGGAACCAAGTTCGATCATCTTGACACCGAATCCTTTCCTCTCCAGATGCTCCCTCGACGTATTCGCCGCATCCTCGATATATGGGCATTGATCAGTCCTGAGGATCGTGAAACCGTCACCGAACTGCGACGCCTTCTTCTCCCAATCTCCAGCAAACCTGGGCATCGGCCCATCCTCGAACTGCTTGACCATGAGGTCGAACGGCGGCTCGGATTCCACTGATAAGAAACCGTTCTTTTCCCAGACCCCTCTTTCATGGAGCCACGTTCGTTCCGATGTCACCGTGCAGACGCCCTTGAATCCGTTCTCCTTGGCATCCTTCAGACACTCCTGGATCAGAAATGAACCATGACCCTGTCCGTGTCTCTTCTTGCCGACGACCCAGAGACAGTGGACCACAAGGTATCCATCTGCCTCGATGGCCCTCCAGCAATGCTCTCCCGGTATGTACTCGATGAACGCTCGACTTTCCTTCATCGCGATCTTGATGCGCATCCCTTCCTCGAGACGAGCCTTGACCCATTCCATCTTCCGGCGGAAGCCCTCTGTCTTCCTCTTGCTCATGTAGCAGAAGAACCCCTCTTTGTCCACGTTCTCAGGAGTCACATCGGTGATCTGGAGGTCTACCATGACGATACAACGGTCTTCGTTATTAAAGAAGGTTCCACCGGAGGTGGGAAAAACTTCGATCCGAGGGATAACTGCCGGTCAACCCTCTCTACGACATGTTTATATAACTCATCGCAACTTTTTCTTTATGGCTCCCCGGAGAGGGATGTGACAATGGGCGACTACGAAGAGTACTGGTCCGACCGAGAGAAGGTCGACGCCGACGGCGAACTGCCTGCAGACAAGGACAGTCCGATCTCCATAACGGAATCGTTCCTTGACAACGGCGAATCTGTGGCAGTGGAGATCGTCGGAGGAATGGCGACCTTCAACTACGCCAACGGCACCTCCGAGACGGTCCCGATGAACCAGCTGTGGTTCTGCACAACGTGCATGAAGAAGGGCACCATGCCGTTCTACACCGACACAGAGGTCTGCCCGACCCATGACACAGCCCTGCTAAAGTTCACGATAAAGGACTACGAGAACTTCAAGCTCCTCTCTAAGATGGAGGGCGGGATACTACAGCCCCAGTGAGCCTGCTTCTTTTTGGATGACGGTGGACAATAATGGCTTCTCTTGAGGACAAGATAAGGGAGATCGAGGAGGAGATCCACTCCACCAAGTACAACAAGGCCACCCAGCATCACATCGGCAAGCTGAAGGCCAAGCTCGCCAGGATGCGGGACGAGAAGGTCAAGAGGAGCAAGGGACCTGCGGGAAGCGGGTTCCATGTACGGAAATCCGGCAATGCCACCATCGCTCTGATAGGTTTACCGAGTGTTGGCAAATCGACGCTTCTGAACCAGCTTACAGACGCCGACAGCGAGGTAGGCGCATATCAGTTCACTACGCTTTCCGTCATTCCCGGCGTCATGGAGTACCGGGGCGCCAAGATCCAGGTCCTGGACATGCCCGGTATCATCAAGGGGGCGGCCCACGGCAAGGGGCGGGGGCGGGAGGTGATATCCGCTGCGCGGAGCTCCGATCTCATCCTCATGATCCTCGACGTCTTCGATACCAACATCGAGCTTCTGGAGCGCGAACTCAGGGATGCCGGCATCCGTCTCAATGTCACCAGCCCCGATGTCGTTCTGTACAAGAAGGACCGCGGCGGCCTCGAGATCAGCAGCACCGTGAAGCTGACGAAGATGGACGAGGAGCTCATCAGCGAGATGGCCAGGGAGTACGGGATCGTCAATGCAGGCATCGTTCTGAGGGAGGATGTTGACGCAGACAGGTTCATGGACGCCTTGACCGGCAACCGGGTCTTCACGAAGGCCCTCGTCGTTCTCAACAAGGTCGACCTTGCCGAACCCGATATCCTTGAAGCGGCCAGAAAGAAGCTAAAAGCATGGCAGACCATCGAGATCTCCGCGAAGTCCGGTCAAGGCATGGAGGAGCTCAAGGAGGGCATCTTCAATACCCTCGAGTTCATGAGGATCTACATGAAGCCCCCGGGGCAGAAGCCAGATCTTGACGAACCGCTGGTAATCAAATCAGATAGCACGGTGGAGGACGTCTGCTGGACCTTGCACAGGGATTTCAAGGACCGCTTTCGGTTCGCCCACGTCTGGGGCAAGAGCGCCAAGTTCCCGGGCCAGATGGTCGGATTGAGCCATGAGCTCAAGGACGGGGACATCCTCAGCATCGTTATCGTGAAGCAGTAGCGGAGCCCGAACGGAGTTGTAAGCAGTTTCAGCAGGAACATCCTCCAGGCGGAGCCCCGGACGGAGCGTCGAGCGACGAATGATAGACCACAAGTAAACGTTGAAGATCGATTGCTCGCCGTATGAGCCGGGGCGCTCTGCTAGCACAACAATGAGAAAGCGCCCCGGACGGATCGTTGGGCACAAGAAGTATTCGACATAACTTGGATGAAGCGATCTGAAAGCATTGCCCAACGAGAGTCGGGGCGCGTATGCTAGCATATTAAAATTAAAGCGCCCCGGACGGAATTTGAATCCGTGTCCTCGGCTCGACAGGCCGAGATGATAGACCGGGCTACACCACCAGGGCACTTGGAAATACTGCACCCATCGACGATGTCCATGGGTGATTTCTCCATAATATTGACTTGGTATATAAAACAATAAGGTTATCTACTGGACCTGTTCTGTCAGACAGTATGCGGAAGCCCGTTCCGAAGCCTCGGCCCGAGGGTGCGAGGACACGTAAGGACGCCTCCGATCCAGGCCGAAAGCCGTCGGGGAAGAAGGGTGATTCCGCAGGCCAGAAAGCAGGTAAGAGGCCAGCGAAGAAGGGGGCGAAAGGGACTCTCTCGGCAAAAGAAAGGGCCGACAAGCAGCGTGTAGAGATCCTGGAGGGGAACATCAACAGGACCATACTTGTCCTCTCCTGGCCCGTGATCGTGAGCATGTTCTTCAACGTCGCCTACAACCTCGTCGACACCTTCTACGTCGGCAAACTGGGCCCTGACGCCCTCGCTGCCGTGACCATCGGCTTCTCGTTCCTGTTCATGATATTCGCCATAGGGGGCGGCATCTCACTCGGCATCACGTCGGGGGTGGCGCGACTTCTCGGCGCTGGCGAGGACGACGAGGCCGGACGCCTCGCAGCGCACGGGATCATCCTATCGTTGGTAGCGTCTGGGATCATGATCGCCGTCGGATTCGGGACGCTGGAGGGCATGATAGCCAACCTGGGCAACTCCGAGAACGTCCGGATGCTCGCCTGGGACTACGTTTCGATCCTGATCGTGGGGATCGTGTTCATGTTCATGGTCTTCTCGCTGAACGGCATCCTCAGGGCGGAGGGGAACATGATGTTCCCGATGTACGCCATCATCGTCGGGACCGTAATAAACATCGTTCTGGACCCGATCATGATCTTCGGCCAGTACGGATTCCCGGAGATGGGCGTCGCCGGTGCAGCGCTCGCGACGACCATTGCCCAGGCGATAGTCATGGTCATAGTAATCACCTACATCATGAGTGGAAAGACAGGGTTCAAGATACGGTTCAGAGGACTCAAGGTCAGGTTCGCACCGATCAAGCAGATCCTGAAGGTGGGATTCCCGGTCTCCATGCTTCAGGGACTGATCGCGGTGGGGATATTCATGTTCACCATCATCGCCGCCATGCTCTCGGACAAGACCGTGGCAGCTCTCGGACTGGGCTTCAGGCTTAACACCCTCAGCCTCATGCCCGTTTTCGGCATCAACGCAGCAGTGATAACAATGGTGGGTCAGAACGTTGGCGCCGCCAAGTTCAGCCGGGTCGTCGATACGGTGAAAGCGGGCTGCTACATGGCCTTCGTCTACATCTTCATCGTCGCCCTTGTATTCAATCTCAAGCCCAGCCTGTTCATCGAGATATTCACCACCGACAGCACGGTCATCAGCGAGGGTGTCTCCTACATCCAGATCGTGTCCTTCAGCTACATCGCTCTCGCTGCGATGATCGTGATATCTGGAGCCTTCCAGGGCTCCGGACACGCCTATCCGCCGACCCTGATCATGGCGATCCGCTTGATAATCGTCGGCTTCCCAGCAGCCTGGCTTTTCACGTTCACATTCGACATGGGCAGTACTGGGATATGGATAGGACTGATGCTCGGCAATGTCATCGCCGCACTTGTCTCCTACATATGGTTCCTGCGCGGCAGCTGGAAGAAAGGGCATGAGATAGTTGACGACCTCGCCAGCAGTTAGCTTCCGCTATCAAGTTGTTGTAAGCAAGACCGCCGCCGTACGGATATCACTGGCCAAGCGCTTTCCTGACCACCGATGCCTTTCCAGCGGAGCCGAACGCCTTGATATGATCTGCCGTCGCCTTGTACGACTGCTCCTCAACCACTGCGAGGCAGTCGTCCGACATCGCGTAGATGGCATCGAAGAACTGCTGGGTCGCATATTTACCGTTCTTGCCGAAGACCTCGATATCGCGCTTGCCCTCCATGGGCTTGGTGGACAGTACCCAGTCGAACATCTCCTGCCAGAGCGATGGATGATGCTCCTTCAACGCGTCGAACACTATGTTCTGGTAGAGCGTCGCAACGTTCCCCTTGAGGATATGGCCTCGCGGGAACTTGGTCTCGATCATGTCCAGCGGTGTGCCAGTGATCCCGTGCTGCGCGATGCGGACGTCGTGGCCGTTGTCGCGAAGGGATGTGGCCACGTCGACGGTCCTGTCGATGTCGATGGTCACCTGCACGATGGGGTTGCCATCGGCGTCGAAGACGTTCCCGTGGGTGCTCCCGTTGGA
This sequence comes from bacterium, assembly GCA_028278125.1. Next base: position 38,019 of record JANQEY010000197.1, read on the forward strand.
GATCGCCAGGAGCTGCGGCTCGATATCCGCCTCCTTCAGGGCGCCTATGAACGTGACAGCCTCCTCGGGCGTGGTCAGGACCATGCCATCGCCGTCGGTCCTGCCGATCTCGCCGACCTCCACCTCGAGGCCGAACTCCTTCGCCCCCATGTTCTCCTTGATGAAGGTCGCGAGGACCTTCGTTGCCTCGATGTTGGGAGCCAGCTCCTCTCTCACGTTGGCACCGTCGAAGTCGAAGAGATGGGATGCGTCGATGGCGAAGCTGCTGTAGCCTGATGATATCTGCTCAGATATCAGCTCCTTGATGTCGGCGATGTCGTCCGGGGTCCCGGTCTTCACCCCGATATGGTCAGCATGCAGCACCCATGCATCATGGCCGACCTCCTCGTTGACCTCGAACAACCCCTTCGAGAATGTGCTCGGCCTTAGCCCTGTGTAACCGATATGCTGGTTGCACTCGGTCCTGGCCAGCTCCATTATAACCGGCGCGTCAAGGTCCTTTGCGGCCCGGAACACGCCCTTGGCGACCCCGGGAAGGATCCTGGCGTTGACCGCCAGTATGATGCATTCCTCGTCGATCAGTGCGTTGTATACCCTGTTCCCTGGTAACGGCTCGTACATCATGATCACCTCGTTATCTGCTGCTCCAGAACAGCCTTGCCTCCGACATCCTGTTCTCGGGCACGGTCTTGAGAGTGCCTACGGCCTCCTCAAGGGGCACCGCCATTACATCGGTCCCTCGCAGGGCCGCCATATGGCCGAACTCGCCCCTGTCCACCATCTCGGCGGCGAGGATGCCCAGGCGGGTGCCGAGGACCACGTCGAACGCGGTCGGCTTGCCCGCTCTCTGCAGATGGCCGAGCACCACGTGCCGGCTCTCCTTTCCGGTGAGCTTGCCCATGCTCTTGGCCAGCCGCTGGCCTATGCCGCCGAGGCGGACATGGCCGAAGGCGTCCTTCTCCTCAGTCTGGAGGACGAAGTCCTCCTCATCGGCAGGCTTCACCCCTTCTGAAACAGCTATGATCGTGTAGTTCTTCCCCTCCGCCTCTCGCTTGTTGACGACCTCCGCCAGCTCGTTCATGTCGAACGGCTCCTCAGGCAGGAGGATGATATGCGCACCGCCGGCCATGCCGGCGTGAAGCGTGATCCAGCCTGCATGTCGTCCCATGACCTCGACGACGATGACCCTGGAATGTGATCTGGCCGTGGTATGCAGGTTGAAGATGGCGTCGGCGGCCCTGTTCGTTGCGGTGTCGAAGCCGAACGTGTAGTCAGTTGCACTGAGGTCGTTGTCGATGGTCTTCGGGACCCCGACGACGTTGATCCCGTCGGCGGTCAGCTTCTGGGCGACTCCGAGCGTGTCGTCGCCGCCGATGGCTATCAGGCTGCTCAGGCCGAACGCCTGGAAGCTCTCCCGGACCATGTCCACACCACCGTCGATCATGTAGGGATTCGTCCTGGATGTGCCCAGGACGGTTCCGCCCTCGGTGTGGATATCCTCGACGGTGCCTCGGTCGAGACCCTTCATCTTCCTCTCGGTGGTCAGGCTGGCCCAACCGTTCTGCAGGCCGACCACCTCGTAACCGAGCGCCTCGGCCTTGAACACGATGCCCCTGATAACGGCGTTCAGGCCGGGGGCGTCCCCGCCTCCCGTCAGGACTCCGATCCTTCCCTTGCTTCGCACATCCGAGCTGGAACTGTCGTCTGTCATGCGATCCCCGTCACATCGTCAGGGCCCGTCCAGCCTGGTCCTCCTGGACCCTGCCGCGGCCCTCCAGACGGCGATTTGTCCCGGATTATAAAGAACTTGCGCACCCCCTTCACAGAATATATATAATCGTTAGGGCGTTGGTGGTTGCCCCTGACCCCGCTTGACAGGGTCATTACAAGGAGGAATGACGATGCGCGACGATCCATCATCCGGAAAGGGTTCGATTGATACAGGCGACCTCGAGTTCGTTGAGCTCTGGTTCACTGACGGTCTCGGCTTCCTGAAGGCGGTCACCATCAGGGCCGCCGACCTTGACGACGCATTGGCCGACGGCGTCGGCATCGACGGCTCCTCCGTTCCCGGGTTCGTAGGGATCGAGGCGAGCGACATGATCGCCATGCCCGATCCATCCACGTTCAGGCCTGTTCCCTGGCACGAGGGTCCTTCGACGGGGCGGATCATCTGCGACGTCCACAACCCGGACGGAACCCCGTTCGAAGGCGATCCCAGGACGATCCTCAAGAAGGTCCTTAAGAAGGCCGCCGACATGGGCCTGGAATACATCATCAAGCCCGAGCTCGAGTACTTCTATTTCGACGATCTCGCGACGCGCGAGCTCCTCGATAACGGCGGCTACATGGACCTGCCCCCGTTCGACAAGGGCGTCGGCCTGCGCCAGGAGACCATCCTCAACCTGCAGGCCATAGGCATAGACGTCGCCTTCAGCCACCACGAGGCGGCTCCGGGACAGAACGAGATCGAGGTCAAGATGACCGACGCCCTCGCGGGCGCCGACATCGCCATGACCTACAGGCATGTAGTCAAGGAGATCGCAAGACAGCACGATGTCATCGCATCGTTCATGCCCAAACCACTGGCCGGCGTTCACGGCAGCGGCATGCACGTCCACCAGATGCTCATGAAGGACGGCAAGAACGCCTTCCATGACCCCGAAGGCGAATACAGCCTATCCGAAACCGCCAGACAGTTCATCGCCGGCCTGCTGAAGCACAGCCGCGAGATCACGCTGGTAACGAACCAGTGGGCCAACTCCTACAAGCGCCTCATGTCCGGCTTCGAGGCGCCGATATTTATCTCATGGGGAGACCGCAACAGGTCGACCCTGATCAGGCTCCCCAACGACAGATCGGGCAACGGGACCAACGTTCGCGTCGAGTACCGCTCCCCCGACCCAGCCTGCAATCCGTACCTCGCCCTCAGCATGATGCTGTCAGCAGGACTCGAAGGGATCGAGAACGCTTACGAACCGCCGGAACCCGTCGATTTCAACGTCCATGCGCATACCAAGAGCGAGCTCTCCGAGATGGGTCTGCTCACGCTGCCGGAGAGCCTGCACGAGGCGATCAAGTATTTCGAGGAGAGCGAGTTGGCCAAGGCGACGCTTGGGCCGCATACATACGACTGGCTGTTGGAGACGAAGCGGAGCGAGTGGAACGAGTACAAGCGGCATGTTGCGATCTCTGTTACTACTGCCGAGGTGACGGAGTTCGAGCTGAGGAAGTTCTTGCCGTTGCTTTGAACGGATTCGATCGATCGTGATGGTCTCGGAGGGATACCCTTCCTGACCGGCCCCCCACGCTTTTCCAAGGATTGGGCATGAAAGCAATCTTACCGAACACCGAAGGATTGTATCCAATACCAAACGATCGCATTTTTCCTTGACCCTTAGGCCCAATCCTTGGCCGTGCCGGGAGTGGACGATACGGATATTGCTTGATCGTCATGAGTATCGTTCACGTAGGGGGCCGGGGTATACGTTGCAATTACGGACGACGTTCCCGCGCCGGGAAACCGCTAGCACAATTATGGGGACCTGTTGGGACCCATGCCGATAGATCGCTTGCACCCACCCGACGGATACCCACGCCGAGATACAGCTAGCACCCACGCTAGCACATCGTTGTCACCCACCCAACGGATACCCACGCCGAGATACAGTTAACACCCACGCTAGCACATCGTTGTCACCCACCCAACGGAACGGCCCACGCCGATATGCAGCCAGCACCCACGCTAGCACATCGTTGTCACCCACCCTCTCGTAAAATGCAGAAGGGTAAGCCCAGAATTAGATCGTCGTCAGATAATTATCGATCTCCCACGGTGTGACCATCGTCCTGTACACTTCCCACTCCCTGTGCTTGATCCTCAGGAAGTGCTCGTAGACATGCTCGCCCAGGGTCTCCCTCATCAGATCGCTCTCCTCCATGAAGGAGAGGGCGTGGTGGAGGTTGTCGGGGAGGTTGCCTATGCCCATCTCGCGGCGCTTCTCCCAGCCCATCTTGTAGAGGTCGCCCTCCACCTTGGCGGGTGGTTCGAGGCCGCGCTCCATCCCGTCAAGGCCGGCGGCGAGAGCCACTGCGAACTGCAGGTAGGTATTGCCGGATGGGCCCGGTGATCTGAGCGCGAAGCGGGTCTGCGCGATTTGCGCCGACAGTGCCGTTGGGGCAAGTTACCGCGCTCAAGGACCCTGGGATGCAAACCAATCGAAGGTTCATCAAGAATATACATCAGGTCAACAAGGTCACAATCAAGCTGCCGGGCCATTTTTACACG
>JANQEY010000218.1 GCA_028278125.1 bacterium
GGGACAGCCTTCTGTTTATCACCTGATGATTGGCGCTGCCGAACCTAAGAGCACCGTTGTCCATACTGAAATAGCTTACCTGGATATTGTACCGTCGGATATTACCCTTGTTGGGGCGGAAATTGAATTGGTTCAAATCGAGAACCGTGAACATGCATTAAGAAATTCAGCAGCAAAACTTTTTTCCAAATATGATTATGTATTGATAGACAACCCTCCAAGTCTTGGCTTGATAACTTTAAACTCTCTGACTGCAGCAGATAGTGTATTAATACCTATCCAGTGCGAATATTACGCCCTAGAAGGTTTAAGCCAGTTATTGAGGACGATAGGGCTGGTTCAAACGCATCTGAATCCAAGGCTCCAAGTTGAGGGTGCTGTTTTAACGATGTATGACAACCGTCTTAACCTTGCACGACAGGTTGCTGGCGATATAAAAACTCATTTTGATGGAAGAATATTCGATTCTGTTATTTACCGTAATGTTCGCTTAAGCGAAGCTCCCAGTTTTGGAAAACCGATCTTGTTGTATGATGTAACCTGCCGTGGGGCAGAAAACTATCTATCACTGGCAGAGGAGATTCTGGTTCATGACAGCGCGGCCTAAGGGTGGTTTAGGTAGGGGTCTCTCAGCGTTGATACCGGGTGCTGAGGTTGACGGTCGTCCTGCGGCGACGATAGAACTCGAAATAGCCCAGATATTGACCCAACCTGATCAGCCAAGAAGAACATTTTCTCCCCAACCACTGGAAGAGCTAGTGCAGTCTATCAAGGCCCAGGGTGTTCTTCAGCCACTACTGGTAACCCCCCGTGAAGGAAAATACCTGCTTGTTGCCGGTGAACGTCGCCTTAGAGCAGCAAAAGCGGCTGACCTGTTCAAAGTACCCTGCCGTATCCTCGAGAACCTCAATGATGTTCAGATCCTGGAGATTTCTCTTGTGGAAAACCTCCAGCGAGAGGATCTGAACCCTATTGAACTTGCTGAAGGGTACCGTCGCCTTGTTGATGATATAGGTCTGAACCATGAAGAGGTTGCGCTGAAGGTTGGTAAAGACCGTGTAACGATTACAAATACACTACGATTGCTTAAACTTCCTCAACCAGTTAAGGAAATGGTGCTGTCAGGAAGCCTCTCTTCCGGCCACGCAAGAGCGCTGCTAGGAATTAAGAGTGATAACGACAAAGTAGAAATCGCTCATAACTCTGTCAGTAATGGATTGTCTGTTCGAGAGTTGGAAAAACTTATCCAGGTATTAAATCAGAATTCAAAGAAAAAAAGAACTAAAAAAGTTTCATCACAGGATATCCTGGCTCGGGATACCGCGAAAAAGCTTGAAGAAAACCTAGGAATGCAGGTAAAGATCTCGCATAAAAACCCAGGAGGAAAGCTTACCATTCACTATACCGATCTTGACGAACTCGATCGACTGATACTCCTGCTTCAACGACGAACTTCCAGGGATTAATGTCTCCCCTTGAACTACCCGGTAGTGGTATTCAATCTGCACTCCTGAGAACAGCAGAAGCTGATAAAACCCTTCGATACCTTCTTAGAAAACATAAAACTCATGCCCACAATATTGCCATCCTTGGTGTTGGTGGTTACGGCAGAAGTGATAATACACTGCGAAGTGACCTGGACTTGATCATCCTATTCAGGGAAGATATTGCTGATCATGAAGATGCTCTCAAGAACCTGGTAAAGGGTTTATGGGACTATAAGTGGGTACCGGCACAATCTTTAGTGTCTCTTGAGGAAATAAACGCCGATTTACTTGCGATACCCGACAGGGCTTCCGCAATTCTCGAATCAAGGTTAATCTGGGGCGACACAAAACTTGTAGAAGATCTTGAAAAAAAATTGAACCGACTGTTTAATATTGACGTATGGGCAAAATTTATAAACCTGAAGTATGATGAGTATTTAGTCAGACGGAAAAAATACGGTGAAGTCGTAAGGGTTATCGAGCCACATCTAAAATCACAGGTCGGGGGACTAAGGGATCTTCATCATGTCTACTGGATAGAACGAGCACGAATTGCGCTGGATGGTAAATGGTCTGTCGGACACAGAAGAACTTCTTCAATAAGTTCATTTATCAACAGGATGAAATCAGCTGATTATCTCGATTTATTTGAAAGAAACGATATCCTTTCAGCGTTTGATTTAATGCTCAGATGTAGAGAAGCATTAAGAAGGATCACCAAACGTGAGGAAGATATTCTTACCGTAGAACGTCAGCCGGAGATTGGAAAAATCCTGGGTTTTGAAGATAATCAAACTACTGTGATGAAGCAGTTGATGCGGTCAGTCTCCGGTTCAATGGAAAAAATATCCCGGTTTTCTGAAGAATTTGGATCAGTTCTTACAACTTTCCCATCGAAATCGAAGAAGCCGAGGCAACAATGTAAACTGTTACCGGGTTCAAAAATTTCTAATCACCGTCTTTTCCTGGATCTGGATCACTGTGAAGAGTTGAGTAAATCCCCATCTTTATTGCTTAATTTGAGTGAGTTTTGTTATGAAAATAGAATTATTCTTTCAGGAGAATCAAGGCATAAATTACGGCGAGAAATACAACGCTACTGGTTAAATAGAGATGATATAGGAGAATGGCATAAACCAATAAAAGAATTGATAGCTAATAAAAGAGGTGTTGGAAGTAGGTTGCGGTGGCTGAATGATATAGACGCTATACATCCCTGGCTACCTGAATGGAGGGAGGTATACGGTCTGACAACTGGAAGTTATTACCATACTTACCTGGTCGATGAACACACTTTGAGGGCTATTGAGGGATTAGATGAGCTGCCTGGAAACGGTCCTGAAGGATTGCCGCAATCACTATGGAATAAATTTCAGCAACGTGAATGGATCTACGCGGGTATTCTTTTCCATGATATAGCAAAAGGTTTTGAGGGCGATCATTCGGAAGAGGGTGAACGAATCGCGGAAAATGCATTAACCAGGCTTGGCTTTGTTGATATGATTGAACCTGTTACAATGCTTGTGAGGATGCACCTTATGATGGAGCAGGTCGCATTTAGACGGGATGCTTCCGATCCAGATAATGTTATGTCCTTTGCGAACCAGGTGAAAAATACCGATTTACTGGGAGCTTTATATATTCTTACGGTTTGCGACCTCAGAGCTGTAAGCAGAGGTGTCTGGACCGAATGGAAAGGCAGACTGTTATCCGAATTGTACCTCTCTACTCGTGACTGGTTCAAGCTCGGGCCATATTCGCTTGAGCCTTCGGTTGATGAGGAAGCCCATGTAGTAGCACAATTGATGGAGTACGGTGAAGAGAGGGAATATCGAGCAAAACGTTTCCTTGAGCAGATGAGGGTTGAATACAGGCGGGTAGTTCCGGCAAAAGAGGTCGCGCAACATTTCGAAGTGGTAGAAGAAATAGAATCCGGCACACCATTCAGATGGTTGATTTTGCAGGAGAGCGGGTATGTTATCCTGACAATAATCACTCGTGACAGGATAGGACTGTTAGCAAATATAGTAGGAATGCTCGTATCGCAGGGAATTGGAATCAGGGAAGCAAGGATTTTCACTCGTGAAGATGGCATAGTGATAGATCGTTTCAGAGCAGAAGATATTATGCCTGATGGAGTTCCTTTTGCTGAAAGGCTGAACAAAATCCATAAATTATGGGATGATGTTGTATCTGGTGATGTGAAACTTGAACAATTGATTGAAAACCAGCGAAAAAGAAGGACCATAATCCCGAAACGGATGGCTGTTGTTGAATCTGAAGTCCATTTTAATCGCACGGAAAATGGCTGGATCGTTGACGTGAGTGGCCCTGATAGCACCGGCTTACTTTATAAACTCTGCAGGGAATTTTCAGCCAGTCAGCTTGATGTTCGTGCGGCAAGAGTAACTGGAAGAATTGATGGTATACATGATTCATTTCTCCTCAATGATGACGAGGGGATCCTTGATAGTAAAAGCGTGAGGCGGAAACTGGTCAACAGGTTGGAAGAGGTCATCAGTGAACAGGTATAGGTCATATCCTGCACTCATTATAATCCTGGTAATTGCCGTATTATGCGGTTGCGCTGTATTTAAGCCTTCGCCAATCTATAACAGGGACAAATCGTCAACAACAAGATCTTCGAAAAGTTCAGGAAAGACAAAGGTATCCGAAGAGTATAAAAGCCTTTCGTCATCTGACAAGCTTGAGAAAGAAGTCCAGAACTGGTGGGGTACACCCTATGCATGGGGTGGAACTTTAAAGGGATGGGGAGTAGACTGTTCTGCATATGTACAATCCGTGATGAAGAGTGTATATGGAATTAACATTCCGCGCACGTCAAGACAGCAGTACCAATATGGGAAATCAGTATCCAGGGGATCCCTTAAAAGGGGTGATCTTGTATTCTTCGATATCTCCGGCAAGGGAGTATCGCATGTGGGGATATATCTTGGAAATGGAGTATTTACACATGCTTCGAATAGTGACGGTGTTACACTGGATAAACTCAGCAACAGTTATTATAAAAAGAGGTATGTTGGTGCCCGCCGAGTTGTAAAATAATGGTTGATCTTTACACTTGCCCCTAATCACTCAATTACGCTACATTCAAAATCTTGATTTAAAGATTCTATAAATGTTTAAATGGTTGTATAAAAGCAATATAATCATTTCAAAAATGAAGCTGTCTGTCCCGACATCAGCGGCACAGACAAAAGTAAAAATATCAAAATGAGTGACAGAACCCGATACGAAGAACTTATTCGATTGATCGATTACCATGATTGGCGATACTACGTCACCAATGATCCGGTGATCTCCGATGAAGAGTATGATCGTTTGTATCGTGAGTTGATTGACATCGAGGACAGGCACCAGGATTGGGTAACGCCAAACAGTCCCTCACAGCGGGTTGGAGGGCGAACATCTGATGAATTCAGATCAGTAATACATCAGCACCCGATGATGTCACTGGCAAATACATATTCTATCGGTGAGATTATTGATTTTGACAAGAGGATCAGGCAGGGACTTGAAAAAAAGGAAACTATCGCCTATTCATGCGAACCCAAGATAGATGGTGTAGCGGTCTCCCTTACATATTTAAACGGCAGCTTTACAACCGGCGCAACTCGGGGAGATGGTGTACGAGGGGACGATATAACCAGCAACCTTCGAACAGTTCGTGGATTTCCTCTTCAAATCACTGAAGGCCCGGGCAAAGAAAAAGATTTTGAAGTCCGTGGTGAAGTATATATGGCAAACGAGGATTTTAAATATTTAAGCAGTATCCGGGAAGAAAGCGGCCAACCACCATTTGCAAATCCTCGCAACGCCACAGCAGGTTCATTAAAACTTCTCGATCCCAAGGAAGTACGAAAACGGAAATTAAGAATCTGGATATACGAATTGTTTGCTGATCCGGATTGGGCAGGACGTACCCATTCTGAACGACTCGAAACACTGGAAGCGATGAGATTCCCTGTGGTACATCCCTGGGAAATATGTGACAATATCGATAGTATCGAAAAATATTGCGTCGGTCTTGAAGAAAAACGTGACAGTCTTGCTTATGACATTGATGGCGTTGTCATAAAGATAAATTCACTCAATAAGCGGGAATTTCTTGGAACTACAGCCAAAACCCCACGCTGGGCAATCGCATACAAGTTCAAGGCACGGCGGGCTGAGACTTATCTGAAGAAAATCACCCACCAGGTTGGACGCACCGGCGCAATCACACCGGTAGCGGAACTTGAACCGGTTTTCCTTGCCGGTTCAACCATTACTCGAGCCACATTGCATAACGATGATGAAATAGCCAGGCTAAGCCTGGGACCTGCTCGATATGTTATTATTGAAAAAGCCGGTGACGTCATCCCGAAAGTTGTCAGTCTTAAAGACGGTGAAAAACCGGGCGAATATGCTCCTCTTACATATTGTCCGAAATGTCAACAGGAGCTTGTACGTCCCGACGGAGAAGTTATTCAGCGTTGTGTCAATGCCGCCTGTCCCGCACTCTTACGTGGAAGATTGATCCACTATTCGTCTCGCCAGGCAATGGATATAGAGGGTCTTGGTGAACAAACTGTTGATTTTCTCCTGGAAAACGGATTTTTGCGCGATTTAGGCGATATTTACACGATAGATGCGAAAAAACTTGCAAAAATGCCCGGATTTGGCGATCTTTCGGTCACAAAATTGCTCAGGGGAATTGAGGACTCAAAAGGACGTCCGCTGGCAAACCTGATCTTTGCACTTGGAATCCGGCATGTTGGTGCGGGAGTCGCACGGACGTTAACTCGCAGGTTCAGCCACCTGGATGAGCTGATTCAAACAGTTGATGAAAATCCGGAAGTACTTGAATCTATTACTGAAGTAGGACCAAAAATTGCCGCAAGTATCGTAGATTTTTTCAACCTGCAGAGCAATCGCGATATAATAGAAAAACTGCGTGAGCATCAGCTTAATTTCGGTGAAAAATTTGACAGCCAAGGAAGACTCGTTAAACCTGTTCCCCTCGATGGCATCAGGATAGTTTTAACCGGAACACTTAGCGAGATGTCTCGGGAGGAAGCATCTGATATACTCCGCGAGCTTGGTGCCAAGGTCACAACTTCGGTATCTTCGCGCACAAATCTTTTGATTGTTGGGGAGAATGCCGGAAGTAAGCTGAATAGAGCGTTGCAGCTTGAAGTTCCGGTCTGGAATGAGCAGGAATTTATAACTAATCTTCCGCTGTTGAGGAAGGGCGAAAAGTTAATAGAAAGATAGAAAAAGTTTTAATATATAAGAATTGATCAGTAAACAGTTTCAAGGAGTTAATTATGGCCACGACGGCCGATTTTCGTAACGGAATGGTCATCAGGTTCAGGAATGAGCTTTACTCGATAGAGTATTTTCAGCATGTAAAACCGGGAAAAGGCGGTGCATTCGTAAGGACTAAGCTGAAAAATGTCCTCACAGGCCGTGTTATTGAGAATACTTTCCGTGCCGGTGAAAAAGTTGATGATGTCAGGCTTACGGCACGCCAGATGCAATACCTTTACCAGGATGGCGAACAGCATGTGTTTATGGAAGGTGAAACCTACGAACAGTTTTCCCTGGAACCTTCATTGCTAGGTGATCATACGATTAAATATTTAAAAGAGGGCATTGAATACAAAGTGTTGTTTGATGGATCCAATCCGTTGGTAGTTGAGGTTCCGTTTTTCCTGGAACTTGAAATAGTGGAGACGGAACCGGGTGTCAAGGGTGATACGGTTTCATCGACAACCAAGGCTGCAACCCTGGAAACAGGGGCGGTGGTCCAGGTTCCTCTTTTTGTTGAGCAAGGTGAAATAGTTAAAGTTGATACACGTATCAACGAGTATCTGGAACGAGTAAAGTAGATATTTTGGATAATACAAATAGTAAAAATAAACCGGAGTCCACTATGGAGTGGTCAGAAGTTCGGAGATTAGTCAGGTTAGTTGAGAAGAGTGAAATCCAGGAATTAGAACTGGAGCGTGAAGGGACACGCATCAGAATCAGCAAGCCTGCTCCTGTATTTACGGGAACACAACAGATCGCAATACCGCAACCCGCACAAATTCCGATGCCGACAGCTGCACCTGAACCGGGACAGGCTGCATCACCTGGTGCACCAGCAGCAGCTGAACAAGCGGAGAAGAAGGGGAATTACCATGAAGTAAAATCCCCAATGGTTGGTACATTCTACCGCGCACCAGCCCCAGATGCTGATCCGTATGTGCAGGTTGGCGACATGGTTTCGCATGGACAGACGCTTTGTATTGTTGAAGCCATGAAGTTGATGAATGAAATCGAATCAGACGTTGCTGGCAGAGTTGTTGAAATTGTTTGCCAGAATGAAGAGCCGGTCGAATTTGGCCAGGTATTGTTCTTAATCGATCCAAAGGGGTAACGTGTTTTCTAAAATTTTGATTGCGAATCGAGGCGAAATTGCGTTACGCGTTATCCGGGCTTGTCGTGAGATGGGAATCTCCACAGTTGCAGTTTACAGCCAGGCAGATGCGGATTCTCTACATGTTCGTTTCGCCGATGAGGCTGTTTGCATAGGACCGCCATCCTCTGCCAATAGCTATCTTGACTATAAACGGATTATTGCCGCGGCAGAAATTTCAGGTGCTGAAGCTGTTCATCCAGGTTATGGATTCCTGGCTGAGAATGCTGAGTTTGCTGAAATCTGCGGCGAAAGCAATCTTACGTTTATTGGTCCACGTCCTGAGTCAATTACCCGTATGGGTGATAAGGCCCTCGCCAAAACCACGATGAAAGAGGCTGGTGTTCCCGTAACACCTGGATCTGAGGGTGCTGTTAACGGCCTTGCTGAAGCAAAAAAGATTGCTGATAAGATTGGTTATCCAATTATCTTGAAAGCGAGTGCCGGCGGTGGTGGACGGGGTATGAGAGTAGCTAATGCTCCAGATGCACTTGAATCAGCGTATGAACTGGCACGTGCTGAAGCTGAAGCGGGATTCTCCAATCCTGAACTTTACCTGGAAAAATATATTACCGAGCCTCGCCATATTGAGGTACAGGTGTTGGGAGATACTTTCGGGAATGTTATCCACCTCGGAGAACGTGACTGTTCCATTCAACGCCGCCACCAGAAACTCGTTGAAGAGAGTCCTTCACCGGCAGTAACTCCGGAACTCCGTGAAAAACTTGGTCAAGCGGCTGTCCTTGGATCAAAGAATGTTGACTATGTTGGCGCTGGAACCATGGAATTTCTTCTTGACACCGATGGCAGTTTCTACTTCATGGAGATGAATACCCGTATCCAGGTAGAACATCCTGTAACCGAGATGGTGACTGGTGTAGATCTTATTCGTGAACAGATTAAGATCGCCGGTGGCAAGAAATTAAAGATCAAGCAGAAAGACATTAAGTTCCGGGGTCACGCGATCGAGTGTAGAATCAACGCAGAAAACCCGGACAGGAATTTCCTTCCGGCGCCGGGTTTGATCGAAACATTCCATATGCCCGGTGGTTTTGGTGTCAGGGTAGACAGTCATGCTTACGATGGATATAAAATCCCACCAAATTATGATTCATTGATTGCCAAGATGATCGTTTATGGTGATGACAGGTTGGAAACAATCAGTCGCGCAAGACGTGCCCTGGAAGAATTCATTGTAGAAGGCATTCCGACAACCATTCCATTCCACCTGCGTGTTATGGATAACGAAGCATTTATAAAAGGTGATTTTTCTACACGGTTTATCGAAGAGTGGATGTCTGGCGATAACAACTAGTTGATTCGGGGACTGAAGAATATTCTTTAAAGGAGAGCAAAGATGTCAACCATTCCAAAAGATTTGAAGTACACTGAAGATCATGAGTGGATTAAGATTGAAGGTGATATCGCGGTAATAGGTATCACGGATTATGCTCAAGGTGAATTGGGTGATATAGTTTTCCTGGAATTACCCGGTGAGGGAGATTCATTTTCACAGGGAGACGCCTTCGGATCAATTGAGGCGGTTAAAACGGTTGCTGATCTCTATGCCCCTGTCAGTGGTGAAATAGCTGGTGTTAATGAAAAACTTGAAGACACTCCCGAGCTGGTGAACCAGGATTCATACGGAGATGGCTGGTTGATCAAGTTAAAGATGAATAACACAGCTGAAACCGACGGCTTGATGGATGCTGAAACCTACGTGCAGCATATCGCTTAGTTGATCGGCATAATGAAATTATTTTGATTCAGTTTACTTTATTAATTAAGAATTGTCAGGATTGGAATGAGTTACGTCCCGCACACTGAGACGCAAATAGAGGAAATGCTCCGAGATATTGGCGTAGCTGAATTTGATGAACTTATAAAAGCAATACCAAAAGAAGTACGCCTGGATAATGGCCTGGATATTCAAAGTGGAAAATCAGAATTTGAAGTCCAGAAGTATATCAAGGAACTTGGATTAAAAAATAAAGAGGCGACCGAGGGAATATCATTTCTCGGCGGTGGAAGTTATGACCATTTTATCCCGGCTAGTGTAGGCGCAATTTTATCGCGCAGTGAATGGTACACCGCCTATACACCTTACCAGCCGGAAGTTTCGCAGGGAACACTCCAGGCAATTTACGAATATCAATCGGTCATATGTAATCTTACAGGGATGGATGTAGCAAACGCCAGCATCTATGATGGGGGAACAGCTTTAACTGAAGCGATGCTGCTGGCACTCAGGAGCCAAAGAAAACGCTCAAAAGTAATAGTCAGTGCGGGTGTTCATCCCCATTATCTCAAGGTGATACAGACTTACGCTGAAACTTCTGACATAGACTTACAGGTTCTTCCTCTTGATAATGGTAAAACCAACCCGGAACGTTTGGCGGAAGAGCTGGATGATGATGTTGCGGTAGTTCTCTTCTCACAGCCGAATTTTTACGGCGTGATAGAAGATGCCGAGGCGATCGTAGATAAAACACATGAAGCCGGCGCACTTGCCGGCGTAAGTATTTACCCGGTCAGTCTTGGATTATTATCCCCGCCCGGTGAATATGGTGCCGATATGGCTACCGGTGAGGGCCAATGCCTTGGTAATCCAATGGGATTTGGCGGACCGTATCTTGGGATATTTTCCGCGAAAGAGAAATTGATTCGTCAGATGCCGGGTAGAATCGCCGGGCAGACAGTTGACCGGGACGGAAAACGTGGATTTGTCCTGACTTTACA
>JANQEY010000220.1 GCA_028278125.1 bacterium
TTTTTAGACTATATATAGCTATACACAGAAATATATTTAGGCTTATATCAATCGTGTATTGACAATATATGATTTACGAACTAGCTTAAAAATCTTAAGTGATTATATAATACCTATCGCCGCTAAACATAATTTCATTCATAAAGTTTGAAGAGTTTTATTAATTTTAGAGATATCGTTTTCATTCAATGATGTATTGTATCACAGGGGGTGAATTATGGATGCATCTATAATATCGAAGATTGACAGGATAAAAGACATTGGAATCTTTTATGATTTTAAATGGAGTTCAGAAATTCCTGAACTCAGGAAATATAATTTGATATACGGTTGGAATGGCACTGGAAAAACAACCCTCTCAAACATTTTTAGAATGCTTGAAATTGGTGATAACATTCAGATTGGTATAGCTACGATATCATTGAATTCAGGCACTAAAATATCAAGTGATTCTATTCATCAAAATCCCGCACTACCCTTAATAAAAGTATTTAACAGGAATTACGTTGAGGATAGTATTGGAAATTTTTCAGGAGATGTTGCACCAATTCATGCTATTGGTAAAGATCATGTTAACTTACTAAGCAAAATTGATGAGAATAAAAAGCTTGTTAGCGATTTGGATATTATCATTAGTGAAGCAACTCGCACAAAAATGATTAAGAAGAAAGAGCTAGACAAGATTAGAGAACAAAAGCGGGATGAAATCAAATCTACTTTGGGTGGTGATCCGAAAAAACGTTACACGAATTATAATGTTAACAAAGTCGGTGAAACAATTAAATTTTTACAAGATGAGACCACTCCATTTAATGAAAAATACCCTGTTAGTCAAGTTCAAGATTTATTAAAGAAGATTAATGAGTCACGAAAAGACAAAGTCAATCTTTTAGAACCTGTTCTTGGTAAAGTTAATGAAATTGTGGAGAAAAGTGAGGCAACACTAGGAGTATCAGTTATATCAGAAACAATTGAAAGGTTTAACGTCAATGAAAAATTGCAGAAATGGGCACATAAAGGTCTGGAATTAATTGAAGATGATAAAAAGTGCCCTTTTTGTACAGAACCATTAAAACCTGAATATGAAGAAAAATTAATGAGACATTTCAATGAGGCTTATTCAGAACATATTAATACTATTGAAAGTCTCAGAGCTGACCTAAAGCATCTAGTTGACAAAGATATTACGAATTTTGCGATAAAAGTTTTAGATAAAAGTAGGTATTATGCTCATTTAAGTGATGCCTATACTGAGCTGAGTTATAAACTAAAAGATATTTATAATGACACTAAAGACATACTTGAGTACTATTTCAATATGTTAAGAGAAAAAAAGGGATCGCCACATTTAGTTTTAAAGCCAGCGAAAGATTTTCTAAAAATTGAAGATGAAAAAAATACAATTCAGTCGATTAACGAATTATCAATTGAACACAATGAAATGTCAGAAAACCATGAAAAAGAGATAGAAAGTGCACGAACACAATATGAAAAAGTAGTATTGGCACAAATTGTCAAAGAATACTTAGAGATCGAAGAATCACTTGCTTTATTGGATGATCATATAAGAGTAAAAAGCAAAGATAAAAGTGAAATCGAATCAGTAACAAAAGATATGGAGCAAAAAGCGACTGGCCATGCTGAAGCCGCTATTGAAATTAACATTGTTCTTGAGAATTATTTAGGTCATGGAGAATTAAAACTTGACGCTGTAAAAAATGGTTATAGAATTCGTAGAAATGGAGAAGATGTCGGCAACACCTTAAGTGAGGGTGAAAAAACTGCGATTGCATTAACTCATTTTGTACGATCGTTAGAAGACAAAGATTTTGATTTGAGTAAGGGAATTGTCGTTATTGATGATCCTGTTAGTAGTATGGATACTAACACACTATGTGCTGCTTTTGGATACCTTAAATCGAAAACAAACAAAGCTGGGCAGATAGTCATTATGACTCACAATTATGTGTTTTATAAGATGGTTAGGAGATGGTTTGTTGGTAGAGATGATTCGAATAGAAAACAACTATACAGATTGTATATTCTTAATAATGTAAAAGATTCATCTGAACGAAGAACTGGTAAATTACAAGAAATTGATCCTATACTAAAAGAATATGATTCTGAGTACCACTATTTATTTAGCATTCTATACAAAGCATCAAAATCAGAATCATTCCCAGACACTAATATTTTCAATTACCCAAATTTACTCAGGAGATTCATTGAAACATACGGAGCTTTTAAATACCCTAATATTACATCATTAACCTCAATCATAGAACATTTATTCAAAGATGATTCTGCAACAGCAGAGCGCGTTTCAAGATTTGTTCATGGATATTCACATCGGGGATTTGTATCAGACGGAACAGAACCGGATATCACGAATCATGGAGAAACAAAGATCCTTTTAAAAGCGGTTCTGGATAAAATTGAAATCTTAGATACTCCACAATACGATGCCTTAGTCAAAATGTGTAGTAGTCCTTCTAATTTATAATAACTAGCATTATTAATAGATATTTAAACACAAATCATTTCCCAGATATTCTTCTACGTAGAATTCCAGAAGCATCACATCCAGTATTTGTGCATCATACCTTTAAATATGCAGAATGAAGATAGAGTGCGTATGTGCGCACAACTATTGATTAATGCATATATTATTTATACCTTGGTTCGAACAATTTTTCACAATCATTTAAAGGGTTGAATTACATGAATTCCAACCAGATTTTTGACCAGCTCTTGTTAAAAAGTACACAAAGTGTTGTCCGGACTACGGTGACTCTTTCTAATGAAGCGAACTTTTCGCTGCAGTGGATAACAAGTGAGCTGGATATTGCGATCAAGGATATTGTGGACTCGATGCTGGGAATCGGGATCAATGGAGAAATGGATCAGAATGAATGCCTGGACAATGTCCTGTCAAGAATCAATTCTGAACCGGTTGACAAGGAAAAACTGCTGGTAAAAAAGACATTATCTCTCAGCAAACAGTCGCTTGAAACCTTAAAGGAGTTGGCCAGGGAACACAGAGTTACTCGCGATATTCTGATTAACCATATCGTGCTCTATTCAAAATTCTGCCTGCAGGATATCGTAAAAAAACGATATGAGGTTCGCGCTAAACTGGCTGACAGAATCGAAAAATGGAAAATATCCGGTAAATCCATTCTTGATTTGATGCAAAACGAACTTGGTGAAACAGACCTGATGACTCAACAGTTTGCGAGAATCCTTGATTCCATTAATGATTTACACGGAACAAACCAGCAAAATTGAGTTTTGCTGGAAGAAGTAAAGTCTATTAACGATTACGGAAAGTTAGATGAAAAAGCCGGTTATAGTTCTGCTGTTTATCGCTGTAAGTATTGTCCTTTTACTGGTCACGGCTGTTAAACCACCGTCAAGACAACATGATCAATTGGCGGTGTTGAAGGACAAGTACAGCGATAAACATACAGCTTCTGTTGATCACAGCAAGCTTAAAGCTCTGCAGGGTGATTTTGCGCATCCGGGTGACGTCACAGAAGCATGTATTTCCTGCCATACTGAACGTCACAAGGAGGTGATGCAATCATCCCATTATACCTGGGAACGTGAAGCGTATATACCTGGACGTGGTATTACCTATGCCGGGAAAAAGAACCTGTTGAATAATTTCTGCATCGGTATCGGCGGCAGCGAAATGGCTTGTACTAAATGCCACTCCGGGTATGGCTGGAAAGATGCCGGTTTCGATTTTGAAGACCACAGGAATGTCGACTGCCCTGTCTGCCATGACCAGTCTCTTGGTTATGCAAAAGCATCCGGGAAAGCGGGTTATCCATTGGAATCCGTAGACCTGGGAGAATCTGCAAGGAGTGCAGGAATCCCTTCGAAGGCTAATTGTGGATCATGCCATTTTTACGGAGGCGGCGGTAATAATGTCAAACACGGCGATCTCGAGGAAGCGATCCTGGAAAGTAATCGTAATGTTGATGTTCACATGGGATTGGACGGGATTAACCTCGGTTGTGTTGATTGCCACCAGACTGAGAAGCATAATATCACCGGTCAGTTATACGCTGTCTCTTCGATGAATAAGGATCGAGTAACTTGCGACCAGTGCCATACCAATGCTCCCCACGAAGAGAACATCCTCAACGAACATACGTTAAAGGTAGCCTGTCAGACATGCCATATCCCTGTTTATGCCAAGGTGAACGCGACCAAGATGAGCTGGGACTGGTCGACGGCAGGACGTCTGGAAAACGGTGAACCGTTCCATGAAGAGGATGAGGACGGCAATCACACCTACCTCTCGATAAAGGGTTCATTCGAGTGGGAAAAGAATGTTCAACCGGAATACACATGGTTTAATGGTACTGCGGATCATTATTTCATCGGCGACAAGGTGGACACATCACAGGTCATCAAGATGAATACACTCTTTGGTGAATACCGTGATCCGGATTCAAAGATTATTCCCACCAAGATTCATCGTGCCAAACAGATTTATGACTGCGAGAACCAGGTGGTAATTCAACCGAAATTGTTCTCAGAGAATAAAGGCGGGGGTGGTTACTGGAAAGATTTTGACTGGCATGTGGCAGCTGAGATGGGAATGGCGTCAGTCAATGAACCATACAGCGGAAATTTCTGCTTCGTTAATACCGAGATGTACTGGCCTGTTAACCATATGGTATCTCCGAAGGAAGAGGCGTTGGATTGTACAGAGTGCCATACACGTGAAAATGGCAGGTTGGCGGCACTAACCGATTTTTACATGCCGGGACGTGACAGCCAGCCGTTTGTTGAGTTTGCAGGGACTTGGCTGATCTTCCTGTCGTTGATAGGTGTTGTGATTCACCTCTCGGTCAGGCTGATTATTTCTTCACTGAATAAAAGCGGAGGGAAATAAATGAAACGGGTTCTAATATATGCGGCATTCGAACGGTTCTGGCACTGGACCCAGGCTGTGTTGATAATTTTCCTGATGCTGACGGGATTTGAAATCCATGGTTCATATTCATTCTTTGGATTCGAATTTGCGGTGAAGTATCATTCTGTGGCGGCATGGATGTTTATTGTTCTAATAGCAACTGCCATTCTCTGGCACTTTTTTACCGGTCAGTGGAAGCAGTATCTGCCAACGACGGAAAATTTAAAATCCCAGGTCGCGTTTTACCTGCTGGGGATATTCCGTAATGCCCCGCATCCCCATAAAAAATCACAGCTGTCCAAGCTGAATCCCCTGCAGAAGCTTGTCTACCTGGGACTGAAACTGCTTGTTATTCCTGTGATGGTGACAACGGGCTTGTTATACATGTATTACCGATATCCATTCAGGGGTGAGATGTTTGCCCTGAACATCGAGGGACTGAAATGGGTAGCTGTTCTTCATACTGCCGGCGCCTTTGCCCTGACTGCTTTTTTGATCATGCACCTGTACCTGATCACCACCGGCCATACAGTTGCTTCGAACCTCAAGGCGATGCTGACAGGATATGAAGACCTGGAAGAAGATTCCCCGTCCCATTCGAATGTGAATGGAATTCCTGCACCTCAAGTGAGTGAGGAAAGTTAAATGGAACCGAAAAAATATATGAATTCATACCTGGCTGGATTCCTGCTGGGCCTGGTATTGCTGGCAACAATATTTATCACTGGACGTGGTCTTGGTGCCAGTGGCGCTGCTAAAAGTGGCGTTGTGGAGATTGTATCCACCTTAGCGCCCGGACATGCTGAACAGTCACCATTCTTCAGCAATTACCTGGAAAGAACCTCGGGTACTCCCCTTAAATCTTGGTTGTTTTTCGAAGTGATCGGGGTACTCCTGGGCGGTTTTCTATCGGGAATGATCAGTGGTCGTCTAGGGTTTAAAACCGAACACGGTCCAAATACGACCAGGAACACACGTTGGATATTCGCGCTGGCCGGAGGACTTCTCTTCGGGATCGGATCGCAGTTTGGACGAGGTTGCACCAGTGGCGCGGCATTAAGTGGTATGGCGGTTTTATCAGCGGGCGGTTTCCTGACAATGATGGCGATCTTCGGAACAGGCTATGTTTTCGCCTGGTTCGCAAGAAAGCTTTGGATATAAGGAGAAGAGCAATGGGACCATTATCACCTGACTTAATTGGAAACGGGTTGAACCTTGTTGTTGCTGTTCTCCTAGGTATGGCGTTCGGATTTGTGCTTGAACAGGCAGGATTTTCGTCTTCGAGAAAACTGGCCGGATTGTTTTACGGTTACGATTTTGTAGTCCTGCGTGTATTTTTTACTGCAGCGATAACGGCGATGGCGGGTATTTTTATGTTCGCATATCTCGGATGGATAAACCTCGATATCATATATATCAACCCGCTGTTTATCCGTTCAGCGATAATCGGTGGCGCGATCATGGGGCTTGGCTTTATCCTCGGTGGTTTTTGCCCTGGTACCAGTATGTGCGCCGCGGCTATCGGTAAAATTGATGCCATGTTTTTTGTCGCCGGGATCTTTATCGGTGTATTTATCTTTGGAGAAATGTATCCCCTGGTAAGTTCAGTATTGATGGCTGATTCGCTTGGTGACCTGCCGGTTTATGAAGCGTTGGGAATGTCACGGGGACTGTTCGCTTCCATCCTGGTTGCCTTTGCGTTAATCGCGTTTGCGGCGGTAGGTATAGTTGAACGGAAGGTAAATAAACAACCATTACCCAGCTATTTTAAGCTGAATACAAGAACCATCTCCTGGGTGACAGTGATAATCCTTGGAATCACCCTCAACTTTTTCCCTGATATTAAAACACGGGCGTTTGCCAGTATTGACGATGATAAATTTGACGAGGAAGCGACCGAATTAGTAGAAATGGACATTGATGAACTTGCCTACCGTGTAGTGGAACAGGACCGGAAATACATTGTTGTTGATGTCCGTTCGGTTGATGAATACAAAGCTTCACATATTCCTTTTTCGATCAATATCCCCCTGGAAAACCTCGCTGATGGTGCCTGGCGTGATATTTTCAAGGACAGGAAAAAAACAGCCGTCTTTTATGGGTACAATAAGAACCAGGCGGTTAAAGCGGGTATGGTGTCGCGATTCCTTAAGGACAAAACACAGATCAGGATTCTAAATGTACCATTTGAAGATTTCGCTAAAATCTATATGAGCGACAACGGACAACCGGTTGAAGAATCCAAAAGTGATGCGGAAATTACAAGATTCCGAACCCGTGCACGTACTGATATGATACTCCTTGCAGAACAAGAAACTTCAAAGCCGGTTATCGTAGTGAAAAAACGTAAAGTACAGGGTGGGTGTTGATCGCTGAATAAAATAGTACTTAATTTGCCCGGGATTTATGCGACTTGGTGAAACTGCATTTCCCGGGTTTATTTTATCATTGGATACCTCTTAGATTTGTTATAAAGAACATCTCCTCCGGTTGCTCTCAAATGTATCTCAACTTATCCTCTATTCATGTATCTTATCTGGTGAGCTGGAAGGTATCATTCAAACACCTCAATCCTGGAACAAATCATGAAAACTGTAAAATGTATTTTCGTAATAATAGTTCTGTTTTCAGTTTTTTTCAGTCCATCATCATCACCGTGTTCACAAGCATCCGACGAACTGGAAAGAAGCCGAGAATCGGTTTTATCGCCAAACGCGATCAATAAGATTACTTTCTCCCTTAGGAACGGTGTTCCATATTACAATGTGAACCATAACAATGAACCGGTAATTTTACCATCCTGGCTTGGTTTTGTCTTTAGCGACTACACCTCCCTGGCAAATGAATTTGAGATTGGTAAAGTAGAACGGGAATCTGTGGATTATACCTGGACTCAGCCCTGGGGGGAAGTAAAAGAGATCAGGGACAACTATAACCTTATGAAGATTACCCTGAAACATTCATCGGGAAAGTTTCTTGATGTTTATTTCCGCGCATACGACGACGGAATAGCGTTTCGATATGAGATTCCAGAACAGGAAGGATTTGATAAAATCGAGATTGCCGATGAGGTAACGGAATTTAAACTGGCAGGTGATCATGAGGCGTGGTGGATTCCCGCGTACGCATGGAACCGTTACGAATACCTTTTTCAGAAGGATAAAATCAGCAATCTGGATACATTGCACACCCCATTGACAATTGAAACCAAAGACGGTTTATACATCAGTATCCACGAAGCAGCATTAACAGATTATTCGAGTATGGCACTGGCAAATAATGGTGATAATATCCTCGAATGCGACCTTTTCCCCTGGTCGGATGGGATCAAGGTCAAAGGTGAGCTTCCATTGAAGACTCCCTGGCGGACAATCCAGATCGCTGGATCACCTGGTGATTTGATCACATCGTACCTGGTACTCAACTGTAATGAACCAAACAAAATGGAGGACATTTCCTGGATCCAACCGGGCAAATATGTTGGCATTTGGTGGGGGATGCACACAGAGGTTTATACCTGGGCATCAGGTGAAAAACACGGCGCAACTACAGAGAATACCAAAAGACACATAGACTTTGCGGCTAATCATGGATTTGACGGCGTACTCGTAGAGGGATGGAATATCGGCTGGGATGGTGACTGGATCGCCAATGCTGATTCATTTCGGTTTACGCAACCTTACCCGGACTATGACCTCCTGGGGATTGCTGAATACACTAAAGAAAAAGGTGTCAAGCTGATTGCCCACAACGAAACCAGCGGGGGAATACTCAATTACGAGCAACAGATGGAAGACGCGTTTGCTCTCTATCATGACCTTGGAATTGACATAATAAAATCCGGTTATGTACAGCATCGCAGCGGCATCAAACGACGTGACCCATTGTTCGGAGAAGTGTTGGGAAATGAATGGCATCATGGTCAATACATGGTAGAGCACTATCGTAAGGTTGTTGAAACAGCGGCCCGTTACCGGATTATGCTTGATGTCCATGAACCGGTTAAAGATACCGGCATCCGGAGGACATGGCCGAACATGATGACCCGGGAAGGGGCTCGTGGGCAGGAATTTAACGCCTGGGGCCCTGACGGTGGTAATCCCCCGGAACATACAACGATTGTCCCGTTTACGCGCGGATTGTCCGGACCATTTGATTTTACACCTGGAATATTTGACATATTGCTGGAGACGGGAAATCAACCAAACAATCGTATTAATACGACCCTTGCCAAACAGCTTGCCCTTTATGTCGTTATCTACAGCCCGCTGCACATGGCAGCCGATCTTCCTGAAAACTACGAGGGAAAGCCGGAATTCCAGTTTATCAAAGACGTTCCCACGGACTGGTTGGAAACTATTGTCCTGAATGGAGTTATCGGTGACTATATAACCATAGCGCGTAAGGATCGGAAAAGCGAAGACTGGTACCTTGGTTCTATCACCGATGAAAAGAAACGGACATTCAAATTTAAGCTGGATTTTCTTGATGAGGGGAAATCGTACCGGGCAGAAATATACGCGGACGCAAAAAACGCTGACGTGGTAACAAATCCCCTCGCAACCAAGATTACGACACAGAAAGTAACCGGGAACTCGGAAATTACGATTGTCCTGGCTCCCGGTGGTGGTCAGGCGATAAGATTTGTACTGCTGGATGAATAAAGACTAGTTTTATTTATATGGACAAGTGTTTTTGTCGCAATGACTTAAAAGATTATTTTATCAATTCGGTAAAAACAATAAAACCCTGTTAGACGAGCTAACAGGGGCATATACTTTTCCTTGCAACGACGTAAATTTTTACAATTCCTTCGATAATTCGGAGTAAATCAATTCCCCTTTAATCCATCCAGTACAGCCTTGGCATTCTGGAATTCAGGGTTAACTTCCAGGGCGCGTTCATAATACTCGATAGCTTTAGTAGTATCCCCTTTGGTAAGCAGGGCTTCACCGTAACTGTCGTAAACGTTAGCAGACTCCGGGAACTCGTCCATGTTCAGCTTTAATACCTTTAAAGCTTCATCCACACGGTTGCGATAAATTAACTGGTAACCCAGCATATTGAGCTGTTGCTCGCCGTAATTATAATCATCAGGCTTTTCAGTTTTAAGTTTTTTATACAGCTCGGCCATCACCTCGAAACCACCAGATTCCAGTGTTTTTGTCAGGGGTTCAACAACAGGTGTTAAGGGATTTTCATCAGAACCCATGGAACGAGCGACAAGATTTATCCATAATGCGTGTGAGATTCCCGCAGAAGTATATGAATCCCATTCCTTGAGTTTATCGATTTCCAACAGCTTCTCCTGGCTGACACCCTCTTTCAGCTTTCCCTTGATAAAATCGATGGTTTCCATCAGCGCTTCACGGTGGGTCAGCGCCTGTTCTGCTTTGATATCGACACCATGTCCGGGAGCGAAGGTAGCATCTTTGTATTTATTTGCTACTCGCTGGATCTGTTCGAGGACAGTATCCATTGACCCACCGGCATTGTAGTCGACATAAAAATAGTTGTTGGGTGTCATTAGGCTACCGATACAGAGAACGTTGGATTCAACAAAGTGGATAATATTATCATCATCATAGTGACCCGGTGGCAGCGTTTCTATAAAGATGGATTCACCGTTATACTTGAATGTCATTGTATCTTTCACAGAGACTGTCTCGCCCTGGAAAAGCTGTCGAGGTTCCAGGTTGTAATAGTTATCCTCCATCGCGTTTTCGTGGGCGATAATTTTAGCGTCGCCTCCCATTATCGGTAGTCCACCAATGTGATCCTGGTGGGTATGAGTGATGATGATAGTGTTAATCGGTGCATCACTTATCGAACGGATAGCTTCGAGTGTTTTTTCCGCGTCCTGGGGTAAACCGGTATCTACCAGGAGAATTCCATCTTCACCTATTGAGGCGTAAATGTTAATCTTGAAAGCTGATGGAATAGAGAATTTGTACAGGTGATCGTTATACTTGTGAATCAAAATCTCTTCTTCCCCGGCAGGATGATCACCGTGTTCATCCTGGGCGATCAGCGGGACTACACAACAAACTACTATAAAGCTGAATACAAGAATAAGTTTTAACAATTTCATCGTACCCTCCCAAGTGTTTGATGAAATTTCTTGGTTAAAATTTGCCGGATAGCTGTTGGATTAACAAATATATCGCTATCAAATTACACAGACTTCGCTTTAAATACTACAGATGTAAGCAATTCAATCAGGAATCCCCAGACTATTCCAGCGATGGCTATCATGATAAAAGCCTCAAAACCTGCATCCTGGTTCCATAACAGCGGTACCGCAAGTGGAAGAGATCCTACCAGACCAAGTACCGTCCCATGCAAAGCCCAGTGAACTTTCCAGGCTGAAATACCGATGAGGAAACCTATAAACATCCTGTTCAGCAATGAGCTGACAAATACCATTGACCTGATTTCTTCAGCCACGCTGGACATACTTGCCCAACCGCATATTACACCGGCTATTGTCCCGAAAATTGTCGCCAGGATCAGACGTTTTGCGGTCATTATTCCTCCCATATTTTACATGAACCACGAGTTGCTGAACATATGTACAATTGGTTGCGAAAAGTCAAGTCTTAACTTATGATTTCCAAGATTTTTCTAAATCTCCGGAGGCAGACATACTTTTAGTGTCCGAATTTTAGAAATCTGATAATAATATTGTCAGTACTTGAGATCAGCGGTCTAATTTCATTAAACTTGCTATTAATCATACTGCTCATAACATTCTGTCCAAAAACATCCTGTGTACCCGGTTAAGCTTTAACGCTTAGTGAAGTTCAACGCAAAAGATTTCTTATCTATGAATCTACAGCCCGTAATATTCGGTGAAGTTTTGTACGACATTTTTTCTGATGGAAGAAAAATACTCGGGGGGGCTCCCTTCAATGTTGCCAGTTACCTCCGGGGATTTGGTGTAAATCCGATCTTTATCAGCAGTGTAGGAAACGACGTTAATGGATCAGAAATAATTGATTCGATGAAATCAATTGGCATGGATTCCGAGTGTCTGAATATCCTTGAGGATTATCCCACCGGGCATGCGTTAATCCATAAAAAAGATGGCGATCAGACATTCGAGCTACCTGAAAATGTCGCCTATGACTATATCAACCTTGATCAGGACAAAATCGATGGAATTAAGTCAAAGGAACCACCTTTACTTTACCATGGTTCCCTCGCTTTAAGATCAAAGACATCCCTGGATACTTTACACGCGCTTTGCAACGACCTGGGACTTCCGGTATTTGTCGATATAAACCTGCGTTCTCCCTGGTATACTGAAGAGATTATTAAAGAATGTCTCCTGAACGGCCGCTGGGTAAAGCTGAATAATAATGAACTTTTCGAAATAACCGGATCAAACCGGGCGGCTGATTCTGACAATATCAAAGAAATGGCCAGGGAGCTATTACAGAAATATGATATCGATCTTCTTGTGGTCACACTTGGAGGTGAGGGTGTTATCGCAATGGAGAAAGGGAAAATATCAATTCAACTGGCTCCTGAGATTCCCGGGAAACTCGAGGATACTGTAGGTGCCGGTGACGCATTCAGTGCTGTCACAATTCTTGGAATAATAAATAATTGGAACCTGGGAACAACTGTCAGGAGGGCAATGCAGTTCGCGTCGGGAATATGCCAGGTAAAAGGTGCATTCCCAGCAGACCAGACAATTTATGAAACCTTGCGCGATCAATGGGAGCAGGAGAATGAATTCCAGCAACAATAAATTATATATAATCTTATTAAGTATTCATGGCAGGGTTCGAGGTTCAGATCTTGAGCTTGGTATTGATTCTGATACCGGGGGTCAAGTTACCTATGTCCTTGAACTGGCACGTGCGCTATCAATGAATGAAAATGTTGCCCAGGTTGATGTGATTACCCGTCGAATTATCGATTCCAAGTTTGATCCATCCTATGCTGAACCGTTTGAAACGCTAAACTCGAAAGCAAGAATCGTTCGTCTTGAATTCGGACCAAGACGTTACCTGAGGAAAGAAAACCTCTGGCCCCACCTGGATGACCTGTCTGACAGGATTGTCCGGCACATACACCAGGTTGGCAGAATTCCTGATGTCATTCATGGTCATTATGCTGATGCTGCCTATGCGGGAGGACAGACTGCAAGGTTACTTGGCATACCCTTCATATTTACCGGGCATTCCCTCGGTAGAGTCAAATGGAAAAGGTTACGTGATAAAGGAAAAACCAACACAGAAATCGAAAAGAGATTTAACATTGAGAGAAGAATCGAAGCTGAGGAATTTGGGCTTGACCTTGCTTCGCTGGTTGTAACCAGTACACACCAGGAGATCGATGAACAATATTCTCTTTATACCAACTACCAGCCTAAGCGAATGAATGTGATACCTCCCGGTATTGACCAGGAGCGTTTTTATCCCCAGAAACGAAACGCTGCAAAATCTTCAATCGCAAGCCAGCTTGATCGTTTCCTGGTGTTTCCGCAGAAACCGATGGTCTTATGCCTTGCC
The DNA here is from genome assembly GCA_028278125.1 of bacterium. The sequence continues at coordinate 13,453 of JANQEY010000220.1, forward strand.
CGTCCCGACGAAAAGAAAAACGTCCCAGCACTGATTGACGCTTACGCTACAAATAAACAACTCCGAGAAAACTCAAACCTGGTTCTTGTCCTCGGAAACCGCACAAAGCTGGATAACCTTTCTCCTGAAGCACGTAAAGTCATTGGAACAGTATTGCAGAAAATAGACGATTACGACCTCTACGGATCGGTTGCATTTCCTAAAACACACACTCCGGATGATGTGCCTGATCTGTATCGGCTGGCATCTAAAACTCGTGGAATTTTTGTAAATCCTGCGCTCAATGAACCGTTCGGACTAACCCTGCTCGAAGCGTCTGCCTGTGGACTACCGATTGTTGCCACCAATGACGGTGGTCCCAAGGATATTATTCGGAATTGTAAAAACGGTCTGCTGGTCGATCCTCTCGACACAAACGCGATTGGTGAAGCCCTTGTTGAAGGATTAAGTGATTATTCAAAATGGAAAACCTGGTCGCGTGAGGGTCTCAAAGGTGTCAGGCGGTATTATACCTGGAACAGCCATGTTCAATCATACCTGAGGAGCGTTAAAAAAATTCGTTCCCGGGCAATTTTCCGGGATATTTACACCAGCCGAAGGAGTAAACTCATTAAATCTGATCGGCTGATTATTACCGATATCGACAATACTCTGCTCGGTGATGAAGACGCCCTGACTGAATTTTCAACAAAATTGAAGGAAAAAGGTGGAAAGGTCGGTTTTGGCGTTGCCTCCGGTAGAACAGCGAAAAGTATTGTAAATGTTCTAAATGAGCATAATATTCAATTTCCGGACCTGATCATAGCATCTGTCGGAACAGAGATCTTTTACGGGAAAAAACTGGCAGAGGATTTTGGTTGGAGCCAGCACATTAACTACCAGTGGTACCCGGATAAAATCCGAAGTGTATTGAGTGAGTTAAAGGATTTGAAGCTTCAACCTCAGAGAAATCAGCGAAGATTTAAGATCAGTTACAATCTTGATCCTGAAAAACCTTTGAGCAGGATGACGATTGTCCGTTATTTGCGCCATAATGATTTACCGGCCCGGGTGATTCATTCACATAACGCTTACGTTGATATATTACCCATCCGTGCTTCAAAAGGGCTGGCGTTAAGGTATATCGGTATAAAATGGGGATTCCCAGTTGAAAAGATATTAACCGCCGGCGATTCCGGGAACGACGCTGATATGCTGAGTGGTGACATACTTGGGGTAGTCGTTGGTAACTACAGTTCGGAATTACAATGGTTACGGGGTAAAGGACGTATATATTTCGCCGATAAAAATTATGCGTCCGGTTTACTCGAAGGCATTAACCATTACGATTTTTTCAGTACGATAAAAATACCTGGTGAAGAAGATGCATGAACTACAGGAAAGCCTATCAAAGCAGCAAAAAAGGGGAATTGTACTCTTTTTTAAGCGCTTATCAGAATTAAATCAGCCGCTGTTGCTGAAGACAAATTTGCAAGACGAGTTTGAAGCATTTTCTAGCACTGAAGACGGCTCTTGTCTTCAGAAGACAGAATTTGCTAAAACGATGGGATACGCGGAAGAAGCTGTCGTCCTCTTGCCAAAAATCTACTTTGCCCTTCGGAAAAATATTGGTATCTGGAAATATTGTTCGTTCAATTTAGAGGAAAACCTTAATTATCATATAACTGTTTCTGAGTTTCTTGCAGCTAAGGAACAGGTAGCTGAATCATCAAATCATAGGGATGCCTGGGATTTTGAACTCGACCTTACTCCATTCCAAAGGGAATTCCCACGCTTAAAAGAAGTTCGTTCAATTGGACGAGGTGTAGAATTCCGCAACCGGCATTTGTCCGGTAGGTTGTTCAGCGATGGAGATTCAGGGGAACGTTCCCTGTTTGAGTTCCTGCGGCTCCACAAGTACAACGGCACCCAGCTAATGCTGAACAGCAGTATTACAGATGTAGGCCAACTGAGGAAGTCGCTGAGAAAAGCTGAATTATACCTTGAAAATATCCCCCGTGAAACCAAGTGGAACGATTTCGCAAAGACCATGCAAGAATTCGGTTTTGAACCGGGCTGGGGCGATACAGCTGACCGGGTGCTTGATACTTTCAACCTTCTGACAGATATCCTGGAAGCGGTTTCCCCGGATACACTGGAAAAACTTCTAGCTCGAATCCCCATGATATTCAATATTGCCATAATCACTCCTCACGGATATTTCGGGCAGAAAAATGTCCTTGGATTGCCGGATACGGGTGGACAGATAGTTTATATCCTCGACCAGGTACGTGCCCTCGAAACTGAGATGAAAAACCGGATCAAGCAACAGGGATTGGATATTGAACCAAAAATCCTCATTGTCACACGTTTGATCCCGGAAGCTGGCGACACAACCTGCAACCAGCGCATTGAAGACGTAGTTGACACTGAAAACACAAAAATCCTTCGTGTCCCGTTTCGTGACGAGGATGGAAATGATATTCCTCACTGGATTTCACGGTTTAAAGTCTGGCCTTACCTGGAACAGTACGCTATAGACGCGGAAAAAGAAATTTGTGAAGAACTTGACGGACAACCTGACCTGATAATCGGTAACTATTCTGACGGTAACCTGGTAGCATCACTTCTTTCCCAGAGGATGGGAGTAACACAATGCAACATTGCCCACGCCCTTGAGAAGACCAAGTACCTCTACTCTGCGCTCTATTGGCGAGAGAATGAGGAACAGTATCATTTTTCTTCACAGTTCAGCGCTGATCTGATAGCAATGAACACAGCCGATTTTATTATCACCAGCACATACCAGGAGATCGCCGGCACGAGAGATTCAATCGGGCAATATGAAAGCTACAACTCCTTTTCCATGCCGGGACTATTCAGGGTAGTTAAGGGAATAGATGTATTCGATCCAAAATTCAATATAGTTTCACCTGGCGCTGATCCCAGGATGCATTTCCCCTACTTCGAAGAAGATAAACGTAATTCCAAGCTGCTTATAAAACTTCACGATTTTGTATTCGGTGAAGACTTCAGCAAATGCCGTGGTAAATTTACCGACAGCACAAAGCCGATAATATTCCTGATGTCCCGTTTGGATACCATTAAGAACGCCACCGGTTTTGTAGAATGGTATGGCGAAAACGGAAAACTTCGGGACCAGGCAAACCTGCTTGTCGCAGGTGGAGGTATTGATGTTTCCCGCTCTTCGGATGATGAAGAGCGAAAACAGATCGAGATGATGCATGAGATTATGGATCGTCACGAACTTGATGGTAACGTCCGCTGGATCGAACGCCAGGACAAAGAAAACGCCGGGGAGCTGTATCGGCTTGTAGCTGATATAAAGGGAATATTTGTTCAACCTGCACTTTTTGAAGCTTTCGGTCTGACGGTTATCGAAGCGATGGTCTCCGGATTACCAACATTTGCCACCCGTTACGGCGGGCCGTTGGAAATAATCGAAAACGGGATTTCAGGTTTCCACATCGATCCAAACAAGGGTGAACAGACGTCACAGTTGATCTCTGACTTCTTCGAACGCTGCAGTGAAGATGACGGTCACTGGTTGAATATTTCACAGGGTGGAATAAAACGGGTTGAAAAACGTTATACCTGGCAACTATACGCAGACAGGTTGATGACCCTGGCGAGGATTTACGGGTACTGGAAATACACAACAAACCTTCAACGCCAAGGCACTCAGCGGTATCTTGAAATGTTCTATAACCTGTTTTATAAACAACGTGCCGCTATGGTTAATTCTTAGTACCATAAGTTTTCTCGATATTCTGCAATCCCTTCTACGGTGCTATTTATGGTGGACTACCAGCTCCATTCTCTCGATATAGTGATCATTTCGCTCTATGCTGCTTTTATCATCGGCAAGGGAATTTACTGGTCGCGTAAACACCGTAACGCCGATGATTATTTTTTAGCCGGACGTGCCATGACCTGGCCCCTGATCGGGGCTTCGCTTTATGCGTCAAACCTCTCCAGTACAACGCTTGTCGGTCTCGCCGGAAGTGGGTATGGAACCGGGATTTCTGTCTATAACTACGAGTGGATGGCTGCGGTTATCCTGGTGTTTTTCGCCATCTTTTTCCTGCCGCTTTACCTCCGTTCAAAAGTATACACAATGCCTGAATTCCTCGAGAAACGTTACGATTCACGAGCCCGGTATTATTTTTCACTGTTGACTTTGCTTGGGAACATTATTGTCGATACCGCAGGATCGTTATACGCCGGTGGTCTTGTCCTGAAGATGATCTTCCCGCAGATACCGATGTGGGAAACTGTTCTTGTGATGGCTGTTCTTGCTGGAGCCTATACAATTGCAGGTGGTCTTGTTGCGGTTATTTATACGGACGCGGTGCAGGCGTTCCTCCTCCAGGTTGGGGCGGTAATTATAGCAATATTCGCCTTCATCAAAATCGGCGACTGGCAAACCGTTCTTGATGCAACCCCTAAAGAGATGCTCAGCCTGGTGCGTCCACTCGATGATGGATTTATGCCCTGGCTTGGACTTGTAACGGGTGTTCCGCTGCTCGGGTTTTATTTCTGGTGTACGAACCAGTTTATGGTTCAGCGGGTGCTGAGTGCGAAGGATGTTCATCATGGCAGGCTTGGCGCGATTTTCGCCGGTTTCCTGAAGATCCCAGTCATCTGGCTGATGGTATTACCGGGAACTATGGCAAGGGTTCTTTACCCCGGGTTGGAAAATCCGGATATGGTCTACCCGATGCTGATATTCGACATGCTTCCTATCGGAATCCTCGGGTTGGTGCTGGCTAGTTTCCTGGCAGCGTTGATGTCCCAGGTGGATTCGACACTCAATTCAGCCTCCACCCTGGTGACTATAGATTTTGTGAAAAAATTTAAACCGGGATTGAGTGGAAAATCGTTAATGTGGGTTGGACGGGGTGTCACACTTGTCTTTATGATCCTGGCAGCGGCATGGGCGCCTCACATCGAAAAATTCGGATCGTTGTTTAAATACCTGCAAAATGTGCTTTCCTATATCGCTCCCCCGATAGTGGCTGTTTTTATACTGGGAGTATTCTGGAAACGTGCCAATGCAACAGGTGCGTTTGCAAGTCTGTTGTCAGGCCTGGTTCTCGCGATGTTATTGCTCGTATTTAACCAGGTAACCTGGATTCAAAACATTCATTTCCTCTACATGGGGCCGATTCTTTTCCTCATCTGCTCTGGAATCCACATCTCAGTGAGTCTGTTGTCAAAACCGCCTCCGCTTGAAAAAACGGCTTCATTTACCTGGTCACGAAAAGCTTATGATGAAGAAACCGTTGAGTTAAAATCATCGCCATGGTACTATAACTATCGTATACTATCTGTTGTTCTCCTGGTGATTACTTTCGTAGTAGTTGTAATTTATTGGTGATACATCTTGCCATAAACCCTGATGAAGTGTATATACTCATGAGAACGACAAAACAGTTCGTGTCTCGGGGCAAATTGAAATAATTACTATCCAACCATGAATAAAACATACGATATCGGAATTATCGGTTGCGGGGTAATGGGAAGAAACCTTGCCCTGAACTTGCTCGATTATAATTTCAGCGTGGCTGTTTTTGATGCTGACCGTGAAGCGTTGGCGAGAATTGAAAAAGAGACGCAAAATGTTAACGGGTTATACCTTGCTGAATCCATCCCGGATATTGTTGAATCATTGGCCAGGCCGCGGATTCTATTGTTAATGATACCTGCCGGTGAACCCACTGACGTAACAATAAAACTCCTTCTGCCACTCCTTAACACCGATGATATTATTGTTGATGGTGGCAACTCCCATCCCGAAGAATCTCAAAGGCAGTTCGAGATTCTTGAAAGGGGCGGATTCAGGTATATAGGCATGGGTATTTCCGGCGGTGAAAAGGGAGCCAGGACAGGCCCATCATTGATGCCCGGTGGATCAAAAAAAGCCTGGAAAGAGGTTGAAAAGATCTTTACGACAATCGCAGCAAAGGATTCCGACGGAATACCATGCTGTAGATGGGTTGGGCCTGGAAACGCCGGACATTTTGTTAAAATGGTGCACAATGGTATCGAATATGCCATTATGCAGGCGATTTCCGATGTTTACCTGGTAATGCGGGACCTGCTTCAACTGAACCACGAAAAAATAGCTTCAACATTCGGTCAGTGGGGAAAGGATAAGCTGGAATCTTATCTCCTGGAAATCACTTCAAAAATCCTGCTTGTGAAGGAAAAAGAAGGTGGCTCGGCTGTTGACCAAATTTTATCCGTTGCTGGACAGAAAGGAACAGGCAGCTGGGCGACACAATACGCGCTCGAACTCGGAATCCCTGCCAATATTCTTGCTACCGCCGTATTCAGCAGGAATTTATCCGTAACCAGGAGCAGCTCAGCAAATAATAAGAAATCAAACAATCTTGACGAAAAAACATCCGTAAAACCTGGATCAGAAATATCCATGGATGACCTTAAAAACGCACTTTATATCTCATGCATTGGTGCGTTTGAACAGGGATTCAACATTCTGAATTCGGAATCGGAACGTAATAAATGGGAAATAAGTCTACTTCAAATCGCGGGATTATGGAAAGAGGGGTGTATTCTCAGAGGCAGAATAATCGATGAGATTCAGCATGCATTGGTAAGTAAGAATTCCAATTTTTTACTTGCTGAAAAAGTTCTGGGTGTATCCCTAGGAGAAAAGGTAGCCTGTTTGAGGGCTGTAAATATATTTTCCACTCAGAATAATGTTCCCGTCCCGGCATTGTCGTCCACTCTCCAGTATTTCGATTTAATGAAGTATAAATCTTTACCTTTTAACCTTTTGCAAGCCCAGCGTGATTGTTTCGGATCCCATGGATATTCACGAACTGATAAAGATAAAACAAGAAAATTTCACCGTGACTGGCTGGGATCTGGTGAAGAAAGTGAAATGTAAATAACCAGGGTAAGGTTGAATACAAAGTGAAACACGAAAACGATTGTTATGTTCTCTCAATAGATATCGGATCCTCTTCCACAAGTTCAGCCGTATATAATAGCCTCTGCAAGAAACTACCGACCACGTTTACTAAACAAAGATACTCCATCAATCATGGCTTGAATGGTGAGGCAGAGATTGATGCAGCTACCATTCTTGATACCTGCCGTGAATCCATAACATTTTCATTTGGATCGTTTCAGGAAAATAAACCAAATCCCGATGATAAGATTTCAGCTGTTGGCATTTCCTGTTTCTGGCACAGCCTGCTGGGAATAGATGAAAACCTGGAACCGCTGACGCCGGTTATCACCTGGGCGGACAATAGTGGCATCCGGAAATTTGAGGTCTTCAAACAAAAATTCGATCAAAAAGAATATCATCGGCGTACCGGTTGTTTCCTGCACAGTTCTTACTGGCCTGCAAAACTATTAAAACTTGCAGGAAATAATCCCGAAATATTCAGCAAGGTCAAGTACTGGCTTTCACCGGGCGAGTGGATACAATGGAAACTGTTCGGTGTCAAATCGTGCAGCTACTCTATGGCTTCGGGTACAGGACTATTTAACCTGGATCGCAAATGCTGGGATGAGGAACTACTTTCCTCGTGCAATATCGAAGCAGGACAGTTACTTGAACCAACCTCGAAATCGGTTAAAATTAAACAAGGTGATTTATACGGATTCAAAGAAATAGCAGGTGCTTCCTGTTTTCCTCCGATTGGTGACGGTGCGGCAAGCAATCTTGGTTGTGGGGCAGATGATGAAGGAGTCGCCGCGATTAATTATGGGACCAGCGCGGCAGTAAGAGTAATAACTCGTGATTTACCGGACGATAAAGAGAATAGCCTGTTTACCTACCTTGTCGATGAACACCTGTACCTTGTTGGTGGGGCTACAAGTAATGCAGGCAACCTCCGTGTGTGGTGCCTTAATAATCTGAATATTGGTGATGGTGATAACGCCGAAGCGATACTTGGATCCAAACGTGGTCCTGTTAAAAACCTTGATATTCTGCCCTACCTGGGCGGCGAAAGGGCACCCTTCTGGCGGGACGACTTAACAGGTATGATATCGGGGTTATCCTTCAATCATTCCGCTGATGATATTTACCGTGCGGTGATTGATGCAACTTTTTTATCTTTAACGATAATCCTTGATCTTCTACCCGTTGGATCACTTGAAAAGATAATCGTCTCTGGTGGAATTACCGAATCCCCAGCAATGCTTCAACGGCTTGCTGATGTTATCGGGCGAAAAATTTATTCATTGGTTGATCCGGATGCCTCTTTAAAAGGGGCAGCTCTGAATGTTCTTTTCAAGTCTGGTTATAAACCAGCTATCACTACTGATCATCTTCAAGCGATAGAACCAGATAAAAATATCCATAAAGCATATTTACATCAACAAAAACGAATGACCGAATTATACCGGCAAGTGTTCGAATAACCGGGGAATTTCTGTTGTCTTATTTTGTATCTGAAGGTTCCAGTACAGCCAGTCTAGAACAAGACGATATCCGTGGGTTTATAAGCGAAGCCCTAGGTCAACTTGGGTTTCCCGGTAGTGTCCTGGCGATACCACCGGATTATTCCCGCCGTGAAAGTCAAGCGGGATATATAACGTGTGTATTATCTGAATACTACGGCGAAAACCTCAATGGGATTTTACCTGCAACCGGTACTCATCGACCTATGAGCCGGACCCAGATAAAAGAGATGTTCCCCACTGTTCCTGAAAAAAAATTCCTTATCCACAACTGGAGGGCTGACAGCATCAGGCTTGGAACTATTGAAGCCGAGTTTATCAATGATGTTACAGGTGGTCTTTACAATGAACCATGGGAGGCTCAAGTAAATAAATCTATTGTCTGGGGAAACTATGACCTCATTGTTTCGATAGGCCATGTCGTTCCGCATGAAGTTGCCGGAATGGCTAATCACAGCAAAAATATTTTTATCGGAACAGGTGGTATTCAGAGTATTAATAAGAGCCACTATTTCTCCGCGCTCTATGGAATTGAAAACATCCTCGGAAAAACGAATACACCGTTACGGAGAGTTTTAAACGAAGCATTTACCCGTTTTTGCCAGGAGATAAATATAATCTTTATCCTTACCGTGATTGAGCCTGTTCCCGGAGGCGAAAACATAGTCAGGGGAATATTTATCGGTGATGATATTAAATGTTTTGAAGCCGCGGCAGAGCTGTCCTCTGAAGTAAATATTACTGAGCTGGAAAAAGCACCCGAGACAATCATAGTAAACCTGGACAAGGATATTTATAAAAGTACATGGATCGGAAACAAGGCAATATACAGAACAAGAATGGCGATTAAGGATAACGGTAAACTCTATATCATCGCCCCCGGAATCGAGACGTTTGGTGAAGATCCGGTTATTGATAAGTTGATAAGAAAATACGGCTATTGTGCAAAGAGTAATATTCCCAGTCTTGTCGCAGCGAATCCGGATCTGCAGGAAAACCTTGCTGTGGCAGCCCACCTGGCTCATGGACATCATGAAAACAGGTTTAACATCTGTTATTGCACTAATGAATTATCGCGAAAAGAGATTGAATCGGTTGGATACCAATTCGAGGATATTAATACCATCGCCAGAAAATACGATGTTCAAAATTTGAATCCGGGAATTAATTACCTGGAAAATGGAGAGGAAATATATTACGTGGACAATCCTGGATTCGGATTATGGCGTTTTAGGAATGGATTTAGCTGATATCAGCGGTTTGACGATCCAGCAGATCTCTTATCATGGCCAGTAACCTGACCGGCTTAAATGGTTTCTGGATATAAGGAATTCCAGGTTTGAGCACTCCATGATGAACAATTGCATCCTCTGTATATCCGGACATATAGAGGAATTTGATTCTATAACCTGCCTGTTCCATCTTTTCGACAAGTTCGGTACCACTCATCACTGGCATAACTATATCTGTCAACATGAGGTCAAAATTGCCATCATAATTGCTGAGAATTTCCAGGGCATCCGGTCCCGATTGAGCGGAAGTTACCTTGTATCCGAATCTTTCGAGTGTACGCACCGCACTTGTGCGAACAAGGTCATTATCTTCCACAACCAGGATTGATTCTGTCCCTTCGAGCTTATCCTGAGACTTTTCGTCCAGTTTGGCTGTATCAACCTCCTCGTCGATCCTGGGGAAATAGATTTTAAAGGTTGATCCAACATCCAGTTTACTGTCTACGAGAATCAATCCATGGTTTTGTTTCACAATCCCATAGACAGTGGCAAGACCCAGTCCGGTTCCTTTTCCTTCCATCTTGGTAGTATAGAAAGGTTCAAATATTCTTGACTGTGTTTCATCATCCATACCCGTACCATTATCGGATACAGACAGAAGGACGTAGGCTCCCTTTTTCATTTCCGGATAATTGCCTAGTAAATTATCATCCAGCTCCACATTAGCTGTTTCGATCGTCAGCATTCCTCCACCTGGCATCGCGTCACGAGCATTGACGGCAAGATTTACAACAATTTGTTCAACTTGCGATGGATCAGCTTTAATATTGCCAAGATTCTGACGGGGTATTGATTTAAGTTCTATATGTTCACCAATAGTCCTGCGAAGCAGCTTATCCATGTTCAACAGGCTCGCGTTCAGGTTCAGTACCTTTGGCGAAATGATCTGTTTTCTGCTGAAAGCAAGTAGTCGCCTGGTTAAATCCGCCGCCCTGTCTGCTGTTTTGATTATCTCGCTAATATCTCGATAGAGTGGTTCATCTTTTTTTAATGTCATCAATGCTAATTCGGCATGACCTGTTATCGCAGTGAGAAGATTATTAAAGTCGTGAGCAACACCTCCGGCGAGATTTCCAATGGCTTCCATTTTCCTTGTCTGGGACAATTGCTCTTCAAGCCTTAGCTTTTCCGTAATATCTTCTACGATTGACGCTACCCCTAATATTCTTCCGTCATTTGCGATTAAAGCAGTATTGTTCCATTCACAAGTTATTATTTCACCTGTTTTCCTGATATTTTTATTTGTGCTTCGTTGCCCGCCCTTATCCTCGAGCAATGATTTCCAGATGTTGTCAACAATTTCCCTCGCTGATTCCGGAACAATCAGCTCAGCAGCGTGATGCCCTACGGCTTCTTCCGCTGTAAAGCCAAATATTCTTTCAGCAGCCTTATTCCATCTGACAACTTTAAAATCCAGGTCCCACTCTATCACACCCAGTGGGGATCTTTTAACCAGCAACGAAAATCTTTGTTCCGATGTTTTTAATGATTCTTCTGTCTGTTTTCTTTTCGTGATGTCCCGTGCTATTCCCTGTGAGCCGATAAACTTTTTCTCGCCATTTTCCTTGCTCGTGTATAATCCTTCAGATTCAAGGAGAAAAATGTTGTCCATGTCGATCGGCTGTCCAACAATTTCGAAGGGAATATCCTCTTTGGTTTTACTGAATAACCTGACTTCCAGTGCCGTAGTCCGTCGGCTGCCGGTTCTCCTCTCTTTCATCTGGCATTCAACCCTGGTTCGATCATCGGGGTGAACCAGTTCCATGACATTCTTCCCGATTAAACTTTCCGGGGAGTATCCATATTTCCTGACCGAGTCGTTAACAAATGTTATGTTTCCCTCGGGATTAAGCCTGTAAACTATATCAGGAATACTGCTTAGTACCGAATGTAATTTTTTTTCGGAATCAGCCAGTTCCTTGCTTTTTTCTTCGACAAGCCGTTCGAGGTGTTCCTGGTGAAGACGGTTTTCATGCCGTAACCGTACTCGTTCTAAAGCTTTTAGGATGGCGTGTTTAAGGACTGACAGGTCTTCAAGTGGTTTAAGGATATAATCCCAGGCGCCCGTGTGAATTGCTTCGACAACATCCCCGATCAGGCCTGTACCTGACATTACAATGACCGGTACCTCGGGGTTGGTTTTTTGTATTTCAGTCAGAACCTCCAGCCCGTCAACCTCGGGCATACGCAGGTCAACCAGGACAAGGTCAGGACGTTTTTCATAAAATAGTTCCAGCCCGATTTTGCCATTCTCGGCTTCGAGAACAATAAATTCGTTGTCTTCTAGGTAGAAGCGTGTACTTTCCCTGAGGTATTGTTCGTCTTCGACAACCAGTATAGTATGGGATTTCCTCTCTACCATAAAACAGTCTCTCTAGATATTAAACTGGAACATTATTGGTACTATTAAATATCGGTTTTTATTCAGGTTTACTTCAGGATATACAGCCAGGTTATCTCTTGTTTCATTCAGAATTTCAGAGAGTCCCGGGTGGCTTAAAACTTCAGATACTGTCAAGGGAAAGAAAAACGTAACGAAATCATCTGTGATACACATGAAAAACACCTGAAAAACATTTACAGTTTAAGGACAGATGCAAGTGTTCAGATCAAAGAATGATGTCTGCATGGATTATCATGGTTTCACGATAATCTACCCAAGATCACTACAGGTTAACAATGATTATTTCACAAATTATGGTCGAAAAGAGGCATATAGAATCGCACAGCAAAATGTTCTTCAGTCCATTTCATTTACTCCAGTTCGAACTTTCAAACCTTTGATAAATAATTCAAAAAACATAGTTATTAGATTGAGAAAGCATAGGATTATTTTTTACATTATAGATTAAGCAAAATCTGAATATTTCGATTATGATTTCTACGTAAAATATGGATCAAGGGGGCTTTCCATAATGCAATATAAACTGCCGATCCTCTCGCTTATACTCTTCATTATCCCATTGATTGGCCATGCTGATATCATCAATGTACCAGACGATGAGCCAACGATCCAGGACGGGATTGATGCCTCTGCAGATGGGGATACTGTCCTCGTCCAACCGGGCACCTACCTGGAAACGATAAATTTTAATGGTTCCGAAATTACTGTGGCATCCCTTTTCCTGACAACCGGTGACGAGGATTATATCGAAGAAACGATTATAGACGGTAACGAAGAATCCAGTGTAGTAATATTTGAAAATTCTGAGGGTCCCGATGCAAAGCTGGTTGGATTTACTATCACCAATGGAAGTTCACCCGTAGGAAGCGGTATATATTGTTTTTCAGTAAATCCAAGCCTCGAACATCTTGTAGTCACTGAGAATAGTTTTTTTAGCGTCTTCGGTGCTGGTGACGCACCTTATGGTGGAGGAATATACTGTGAATATGCAGGTCCAATTGTTCAAAATGTTACTGTATCATATAATGAGATCGGTTCACTAGATTTATGGACCGGGATCGAATATGGCAGTGGTGGCGGAATATACCTGAGTCATTCTAATCCAACCCTGGATAACGTACTATTCGAATACAACGATTCAAAATATGGCGCCGCGGCATATATCAGTAACACTTCAACACCTGTTTTTACCAACTGTTATTTTATTAACCATGGACGACAGGCTGTAAGTTTCAACGAATCAGACATTAATATTTCCGGCTGCACAATAGCCTACAACAACGGTGGAGGTCTTTATCTCGACGGATGTGACATAGGGTTTGATACTGAAAACCGTTGTAGTATTTATGACAACACAAATGTTGGTTTCCCTGGTACAGATATCGAAGCTGCAGGTGAAAATGTTTATGATGTATACCTCGATACTTTTACCTTTGTGAATCCGACTGAAGAACAAGCCTATCCACTTGAAAACTTTAATTTCGATATTCTCAACGCTTATTTGGAGATTACTGAAGGAGATCTGTATGTAAGTATGCAGGGAGATAATGGTAATTCCGGTTTAACAGAGGACGACCCGTTAAGAGACATTTACATTGCGTTGAGTATTATAGTACCGGATGAAGTGAATCCACCAACCATTCATGTGGCTGATGGATTGTACAGTAATGCCAACGGTGAAAATTTCCCCCTCTCACTACCTAGCCATATTAGAATTTCAGGAAATTCCCGTGATAACGTAATACTGGATGCCAACTTTGATTCACGTATTTTTGATTTAGACAATATCGAAAACACCCAGATATCGAACCTAACCATCTCGCAGAGTGATGGAGCGGCAATATATAGCACAAATTCGACGGATATTTCTATCGAGAACGTATCTCTATCTCAAAACAGGACTATCGGTTTCGGTACTGGATTAAGATGCGAAAACTCCACAATAGATCTCGATAGTGTGATTTTTAAATGGAATTTTCTCCATGATGAATTTCCCTGGGGAGCACCTAACGGATTTGCTCTTTATTCAAGTGACTGTGCGATTTCACTGAAGAATTGTATTATTAAGGAGAACGGTGCATGGTTGGATGATTTATTGGAAATTCCAATCTTAGGGGCCATTTACCTGTCTGGTGGAACTGCTGAAATTTCAAATACTTCAATCAAAAACCATTACCACAGTGATCTTGTGTTTGAAGAATTGTATACGTTGTTAATCACAGATAATTGCACAGCGGTATTAAACAATATTTTTGTTCAAGATAATACTTACGGCATCCTTATCGAAGATAATTCCGACGTTAATATTGTGAATTCGCAAATATGTTCTAACGGTGAGTGGGGAATATATTGTATCGGACCAGACGAAATATCAATATTCAATTCCACTGTTTCTGGAGCTGGTGAAGGTGGGATATATGCTGATGGTGGGTTATACACTATTGTAAACTCTATCATTTGGGGAAATTCAACTGAAGAGATACTATTTAATGATGAAGAAGAAGCGACTCTGATCCTTGCCAACTCTAACCTCGAGGGTAATTGGGAAGACCTGAGAGTTAACGGTAGCTATTCTGAGAATGTGACTATTCACTGGCTGGATGGGAACATCGATGCTGATCCCATGTTTGTCGATCCGGAAAATGGGGATTATTCACTGGAGTTTGGGTCACCCTGCATTGACGCCGGATACTATGCCTTCGTCTGGGAAGGTGATACGCTGATGGATCTCGAGCCGGATGATTATATCGGTGAATATCCGGACATGGGTGCGATGGAATATGAACCTTTGATCGACCTCGATGTTGACAGGAATCTTTCAGAAATTCCCGGTTCCTATGGAATCTCCTCAATATATCCGAATCCGTTTAATAATGTTACTACTGTTACTGTTGGATTACCTGGTGAATCTGTTTTACAAATGAATGTTTTTAATATCCTGGGCCAACGGGTTATGACTGTTACAAATGACCGGTTCAACCATGGGTATCATACTTTCACCATTGATGGGACAGGTTTATCGAGTGGAGTGTATTTTGTGCAGGCTTTGATAAACCCGAAGAAACCCGATTTGCGAGTCAAATCGGGCCACCCTGCCAACAGGGCCACCCAAATAGACGGGGACACCCACAATGAAATGCGGAAGATTGTATTGATGAAGTAGTTTTGCCAATTATTTAAGATCCAGGGGGATTTGTTTTCATGTTTATTAAATATACGATACCAATCCTGTTAGTTTTCCTCTTGCCGCTTACTGTGTACGCGGACATCATCAATGTTCCTAATGATGAGGCGACAATCCAGGAGGGAATTGATGTTGCTGCCACGGGCGATACTGTCCTCGTCCAACCGGGCACCTACATAGAAACGATAAATTTTAATGGTTCCGAAATTACTGTGGCGTCCCTGTTCCTGACAACTGGTGACGAGGATTACATCGAAGAAACAATTATTGATGCTGACGCTGATTATTGGGCTCTAATAGATTCCAGTGTAGTAAAATTTGAAAATTCTGAAGGTCCCGATGCAAGGCTTGTAGGTTTTACAATCACCGGTGGGAGTTCCCAAAACGGAGGTGGCATATATTGTAATTCATCCAGCCCAAGTTTGGAAAATCTTATTATAACAGAAAATAACTATTACAGCCATATGGGTATAGCCTACACCCCAAAAGGAGGAGGGATTTATTGTCAAAACGCCAGTCCTACTATTCGAGAAGTAACAATATCCCATAATGATATTAGTTCTTGGGATCTTTGGACAGAGCAAGAATACGGTAAAGGAGGAGGTATTTATCTGAGAGGTTCGGAGCCGGTTCTTGAGGATGTAATTTTCGAATACAATGATACTAAAAAAGGGGCAGCAGCTTATGTTAGCAATACTTCCTCACCCATTTTCACCAATTGTACCTTCGTAAACCAGGAACGCCGTGCAGTTTATTTTGATGATTCAAACATCAGCATCGCCGGCTGTACGATTGCAAATAACGACGGTGGCGGACTATTTATAGATGATTGCGAAATTACTTTTGACCAGGAAAACCGCTGCAGCATTTACAACAATCACGGATTGCTTGGTGCTGATATTAAAGCAGCGAACGATGGTCATGTTTATGATGTTTACCTCGATACATTCACCTTGTTAGAACCGACTAATGATTATGCTTATCCAGCTGAAAGTTTTAATTTCGACATCCTCAATGCCTATTTCGATATTACTGAAGGTGATATTTATGTAAGCCCTGAAGGTGATAATCTTAACAGCGGCTTAACTGAAGCCGATCCACTGAGAAATATTTATGCAGCAATAAGTATTGTAGTACCTGATGAAGAGAATCCTCCTACCATTCACTTGGCGGATGGTACTTACAGCGAAACTAATAATGACGAAAATTTCCCCCTCGTCCTTCCAAACAATGTAATAATTTCAGGTAGTTCCAGAGATGATGTGATACTTGATGCGGAAAATGAAAGCAGGGTAATAACCATATATGAAACAGAGAATGTTACAATTTCAAATCTGACAATAGAAGATGGTAACTTTTGGCAAGGTGGTGGTGTTCTCAGCAGGTGTTCTTCAAGTATATCATTTAATAACGTTAAATTCCTCAGCAACGGATCAGAAGGATTTGGCGGTGCATTAAAGTGCATAAACTCTACTATAAATCTCGATAGTACAGAATTCGAAGGGAATAGAAGCTTCGATGAAGTAGAGTTTGACAATCCTAATGGTGCGGCCATTTACTCTAATAACAGTATTCTATCGATTAGCAATAGTGCCTTCATTGATAATAGTCATTGGCTAGATGATTGGAATGGATGGATCGATGATTATTTAGGATACGTTTATCTGTCAGGTGGGTCGGTAGAACTATCTAACGTAACATTTTTAGACCATGAATTCTGGACTTGGCCTTTATATTACCCACTGCTGATTACTGATAATTGCACAGCAGAATTAAATAATCTCCTTGTTGAAAACAACCATCAAGGTATCCTTATCGAGGAAAATTCCGATGTAGAAATTATTAATTCTCGAATTTGCCTAACCGAAAACGCAGGATTATCGTTAAGAAACAGTGACGTTTTTCTTTCAGTCACCTCTATCCATGATAATACCGGCAGGGGGGTTAACTTTTCTGATAACGCCATTGTCGAATTTGACCAGGAGAACAGGTGCAGTATTTATAACAATATAGCGGATTTTGGCGCTGATCTTTATTGTGAAGACAACAGCACCTACGTGGTATACCTCGATACTTTTACAGTTTTGGAACCAACGGAAAACGAGGTTTCTCCATTAGACAATTTCGATATGCATATCTCGTTCGGTCTGATTGGTGATTTGATAAATGCAGATTTGTATGTCAGTCCTGATGGCAACAACGCTAACAGTGGTTTATCGGAAGATGAACCCTTGAGGACGATCTACTTCGCATTATCACGTATCTATGCTGATAGCGATAATCCTAATACTATCTACCTGGCAAATGGGACTTACTTAGAAGATTTCACAGTTGCACCACCAAGTTTTGTCTCTCTTTCAGGAAACTCCCGCGATAGTGTCATTGTTGACGTTCCATGGCCGGAAATAGCAATCCAGGTGGAAAGTACAATTGGTGTTAAAATTTCAAATATGACAATCATGACTGGACGTCCCGGCATTTACTGTACTAATGAGTCGGATGTTACCTTAGAAAACGTTGTATTAAAAAACAATTATGAAGCGGAAGGTGATGTGGAAGGTGGGGCTGGAATTTATTGCGATGAGTCCCATATGGTTCTTAATAAAGTAATAATCACTGAAAATTCCGCGACAAATTGGGGTGAGAACGCTGAAGGCGGTGGGATTTACGCCAACGAAAACAGCAATATAACGATTTTGAACTCTACGATCTCAGGTAATGAAGGTGATTATGGTAGCGGTATCTATTTAGAAAGTGGAACGTATACCATCGTTAATTCAATTATCTGGGGAAACTCATCCGAAGAAATAATGTTTGATGACATTAATGATGATATAACGCTAATCCTTGCCAACTCATTACTTGAAGGCAACTGGGAAGACCTGGGAGTTAACGGTAGCTATTCCGAGAATGTAACTATCCATTGGCTGGACGGCAATATTGACGCTGATCCCATGTTTACTGATCCGGAAAATGGAGATTATTCTTTGGAATTCGGATCGCCCTGCATTGACGCCGGATATTATACCTTCGTCTGGGATGGTGATACGCTGATGGATATCGAGCCGGATGACTATAACGGTGAATACCCGGACATGGGTGCGATGGAATATGAACCCCTGATAGACCTCGAAGTGGACAGAAATCTTTCAGAAATTCCTAATTCCTATGGTATTTCATCTGTCTATCCTAATCCTTTCAATAATATTACTACGGTCACGGTTGGTTTGCCTGCTGAATCTGTTTTACGGATGAATGTATTTAATATCCTGGGGCAGCAGGTTTTGACTGTTACAAATAACAGATACAGCCAGGGGTATCATACATTCACGATTGACGGGACAGGTTTATCCAGTGGTGTATATTTTGTCCAGGCTATGATAAACCCTGTTGTCAAAGCCAACAGGGCCACCCATAGCGACAGGGGCACCCACAGTGAAATGCGGAAGATTGTATTGATGAAATAATATCCAGGTAGCCCGGGTAGTTCGCTGTAAAGCGAATACCCGGGGATATTTTTATTATGTAATTCGTACAAGAAATCTCAGGCATCAATAGGAATAACACCGGATTGCTTAGTTCACGGCTGTGTTTAGCACACCGCAAGCTTCGCTTCGCTACGGTTCGTCACTTCGTTCCTCGCAATGACACAAATAAACCCTGTTAGCTTGTCTAACAGGGTCATTTAACACCAACCCGTGCCATCAAAAACTTAATGTAAAGAAGTGAAAATTATATCTTCCCACTGCTGTTTAAACGATAAACCCTCTTCGAAAACACTAAGCTGATTTGCCTGGCAAAGTAATACAGAATGGAAAACCAGATAATTATCTAATTTAGCTTTCTCTGATCCAGGACGAATTAGTTTGTTGTTTTTAGAGTTTTATTCTCTAATCCGCAAGAATTCTAATAAATATCCATCTTTCGACCGAAAAAAGAAAAAATAAAGGGTTCCTAATATTAATTATCTACTAAATCAAACTTATATTATTTTCTAATATGAAGCAGGATTTCTAACCTTATGAAGAGCATAATATGAACGATAAGAATGAATACCCGCGGGGAACCGAACATGTTCTCCTGGTGGAAGATGATCTGTCCGTCCGTAGACTCGCCGCCGAAATTTTAAACAGGTTGGGTTATTCATTAATTATAGCCCGAGACAGTGAAGAAGCGGAATCCATTTGCGAAGAATTAGAAACACCGGTTGAACTAATTATAACTGATATCATAATGCCTGGAAAAAACGGTGACGAGCTATTCGAAGTTTTGAAGAAAAAATGGGAAGACCTTAAGTGTTTATATATCTCCGGTTATCCTGAGACCGCCATGCCGGGAAACGAATCATCATACCTTAACGCTCCCTTCCTGCAAAAACCTTTCCGTCCCCAGGCCCTGGCTCAGAAAGTAAGGGAGGTAATCGACCAGTAATTTCCCGATAATTGTCAATTCATTCCTCCTCGTACGCAGTTACAATACCGAGCGATACACTTGAATCAATATCCGCAACTTCCTACCTTTGGCCGTCCCAAATATTGTATTCAAAACCATCTTCAGATAAAAATAAAAGAATCGTAGAAGAGTAAAACAGACGACACCGGATTGGTGAGGATAAACCTCACCGAGCTACACTACGCTTCGGTTCCTGCTTCCGCAGGAATGACGACCTGTTGACAGGGGAATAACAATGGCCAGTATAGGTATCCGCCGTGAAGATAAAACAGACCAGGAGAGACGTGCTCCACTCGCTCCGGAACATGTGCAACAGCTGGTAAATGATAATGCGATAAAGGTATTCGTTGAGTCATCATCAACGAGAATCTTTAAAGACAGCGAATATGGATCTGCGGGAGCGGAGATTGTCGATGAGTTGCCGCCGTGCGATCTTGTTCTCGGGGTAAAAGAGATTCCTGTCGGACGTTACCTTGAAGGAAAACCACATCTTTTCTTTTCCCATGTAATTAAAGCTCAGCCATATAATATGCCGATGTTGAAGCACATCCTCGATCAAAACTGCACCCTGCTGGACTATGAGGTTGTTGCTGACGAGAGCGGTCGCAGGCTGATATTCTTCGGGGTACAGGCTGGACAGGCAGGGATGATTAATTCCCTCTGGTCGTTGGGAAAACGTTGGCAGGTGTTCGGGTATGAAACGCCGCTGGCTGAACTGCGGCAGGCAAGAACTTATGATTCCCTTGCCAGCGCCAAGGAACATCTTCGCCAGGTTGGTGAAAAAATTCGGTCTGAAAAGTTGCCGTCTACTTTGCTGCCATTTACCTGTGGTGTTGCCGGTTATGGAAGTGTTTCCAAGGGGGCGCAGGAAATCCTCGACATTCTTGAACCCGAAGAAATCTCACCTGAAGAACTTGAAAACCTGGACCAGGTAAATGAAAACGACGCAAAAATTTATAAGGTCGTTTTTGAGGAAAAACATCTTGTCAGTCGAATTGAAAATCCTGACCAGTTTGATCTGCAGGAATATTATAATCATCCGGAACTTTATAGAACAAAATTCGCCGGGTATTTACCCCACCTGACAATGCTGGTAAACGCGATATACTGGGAACCACGGTACCCGCGGCTGGTTACAAACGACCAGGTGAAAGCTATCCTCAACGGAATTATAAATCCCAAGCTGACGGTGATCGGTGATGTCACCTGCGATGTGCAGGGTTCCATCGAATGTACGGAAAAGGCAACCATGCCGGAAAATCCAGTTTACGTCGTTGATCCGCGTAAAGGTGAGCTTATCGATGGATTTAAAGGCGATGGATTGCAGATGATGACAGTTGATATTCTCCCGACAGAGATTCCACTTGAGTCAACTATAGCATTTGGTGACATGCTGATGCCGTATTTGCCGCAACTGGCAAATCTCAATTACGAGGATTCCCTGGAAAATCTTAATCTGCCACCGGCATTCGAAAAGGCAATAATAGCGCACCGGGGTCAGTTAACACCAAACTACTCTTATCTCGAAAAATCTTTGGTTTAGAGTAAATATTTCAGCAAAATGGAGTGGTGAAGATCACTTCATTTTGCTAGTTGTGATGCGTACATTTCAGTTTATCTATTGTCGTTGAAAATTGAAAGAACAGCTTGTTAAACGGAGAGGCAGATGAAACGCATACTTGTTCTTGGTGCCGGTCAGAGTTCACCCTCTTTGATCAGGTATCTCCTGGAACAATCATCAAATTCCGGCTGGAAAGTAACCGTTGCTGACCTGGATATAAACCTGGCAAAGCAAAGGATCAACGGTCACGAGAATGGTGAAGCAGTCGAGTTTAATGTTGATGACATTGACGCTCTTTTTAAACTCGTGGAACAATCAGATATTGTCGCCAACCTGTTACCCCCACAGTTGCAGCATAGTGTAGTCGAAGCGTGTATCCATCATTCCACCCACATGGTATCCGCCAGTTATGAATCTCCCTGGGTTCCGAAACTGCACAATAGCGCTGTTAAAAAGGGTATAATTATCCTTAACGAGATGGGGCTCGATCCGGGGCTTGACCATATGTCCGCGATCGATATCATCACCCGTGTCAGGGCAAAGGGCGGCAGGATCCGATCGTTCTGTTCATACGGAAGTGGTGTCCCTGCTCCCGACAGTGATACTAATCCCTTCCATTACGTGATCACCTGGAATCCACGTAACGTGGTAATGGCCGGTCAGAGCGGTGCTCAATACTATGAAAACGAACAGATCAAGGTTGTTCCCTCCTACCGCGTATTCCAGAGAACATGGCCGGTAGAGGTTGATGGTGTGGGTGTATTTGAAGCGTATCCCAACCGCGACT
Organism: bacterium; assembly: GCA_028278125.1. The sequence goes on from JANQEY010000220.1 coordinate 35,578, forward strand.
CACTGGTTTACCTGGACCATTTTGACCTCGATTATGCTCATACGATGATCAGGGGAACATTACGATACCAGGGCTTCAGTGAACTGTGGCTGCAGATAGTCCGTCTCGGTCTGCCCAACGACACCCTGACTATCCCAGACCTGAAGAACAAAACCTGGCAGGAGTTGGTGGAGATGTTCCTGCCGGAAGCTGAAAAAGCTGATGATGTACCGACAATCAGGCGGCGGGTAGCGCGTCACCTGGGAATTAATCCCACCGGCGCGATTATGGATAATCTTGAGTGGCTGGGAATATTCAGTGACGAAAAGATCGGTTTCGATTGTAACACAGCCGCCGAGGCGATGGTTCACCTGGTGCAGGAGAAATTCAAACTGAAAGAAAACGGGCGGGACATGGTTATCCTGCTCCACGAATTTGAAGTGGATTACCCTGAAAACGGGATGAAAAAGGAAAAGATTACGTCCACGTTTGTCTATTATGGTGATCCCGGTGGTGAGACGGCTATGGCAAAAACAGTTGGACTACCGGCGGCTATTGCTATCAAGAGAATCCTTAATGGTGAGTTAACGTTAACAGGCTGCTATATCCCGACAACTCCTGAGATATATGAACCGGTTTGCAAGGAACTGGAAGAAGAATTTGGGATAAAGTTTATCGAAAAAGTGGAACCGCTTACATAAATTTTGATCTTAATCGATAATAATTCTGGAAGAACCGCCTTAATCCTTAAGGTGGTTTTTTTATGAAGAATTTATTCCTGTTTAATCCCGGGAAACATTGTTCCCGGGCTACCTGTTATGCGGTCTCTTATTAGTAGATAATTCATTTATCATGATGTTTAAAATTTGAGAATATGCCGCTCTCTCCAGCACAAGTATTTTTTATAAAGTTTCATGTCTAAAGTTGAGCACCCACTAATCAATTTCTTATATTTCGTTTTTACCTTTAATTCGACTATTTGAAAAACTAAGGGGATTATATATCCAAATGCGATCATCGATACATGTATTAATATGTATCCTCTCGATCTGCTTTTTTTCTAACGCCCTCGCCCAAGTGGATACCCTCTGGACAAATGTCGTTGGTGGTGATTATACCATCACCCCGAATGATGTAATCGAAACATCCGATGGAAATCTTTTAGTCACCGGGAATGTGAATGATTACTTCGGTAATAATAATTTCTATCCTTTCCTGTTGAAAATCGGTCTGGACGGCGAATTTTTGTGGCTTGAAGCCTATGATGACTATGAGGGAGAGGGTAGAGATATTGTTGAGTTATCGGAGGATGGTTACGCCGTATCTGTTACGACATTTTCAAATGCCGACGCCGCATTAATCAAAACTACAGATAGTGGAGAACTTGAATCCTATATCAACTACTCGTTTTCAGGATTCCAGGAAACCGGTGAACTGGTGCAATTGCCGGGCGGTGACCTGGTCATAACCGGTTACACCGATTACGATACCGAAGACGATGATATTGTACTGTTCCTCGCAGATCCGGACGGCGAATACATTGAAACCAGGCGTCAATGGACACCGGGGGACGACCAGGGACGTTCCGTTATGCTGATTGAAGAAGGTCTTGCGGTAGGCGGATTTCGCAACATCTTTGAACTTGGGACAGTCGATTTTACTCTCGTTTTTTTCGATGCTGATGGGGAATACCTGGACAATGTTGTTTATGGCGGTGAGGAAGACGACAAGGCTTATGCCGTAAAGAGAACCTCAGACGACGGGTATATCCTGGCAGGTGAAACATGGTCCTACGGTGAGGGATCCAGCGACATCTATGTTATAAAGACAGATTCAGAGCTGGATACAATGTGGACATTTGTTTACGGTGGAGATGAAGAAGACTTTGCCGCAAGTATAGTGGAAACTGAAGACTCGGGTTTTCTTGTGTGCGGATTCAGCTCTTCTTTTGAAAATCAACCCCAAGAAAGAACGATATTACTGAAACTGACGGCTGAAGGTGACACACTCTGGACGAAATCCATTTCTGAAGAAGGATATTCATCCGAAAATGGTTCAGCAATTCAAACATCAGAAGGCAATTACCTGTTAGTATGCAAACAACTCAGCTTAAACGGCCCTGATACAGATAACCTGATGGTAATATGTTATGAACCCGAAAGTGAAATTGGACCAATTGTTCCATTTAATATGATCGCACCGGTAAATAATTATATCGCAGTCTCAAGAGAAATCAATCTCTTGTGGGACTCTGCATATAACTGGTGGGGGGATTCGGAATACTCTTATGAAGTATACGCTTCCAATTCTATTGATTCTCTGTACGATTCGCAGGTTAGTACGGTTCAGGTTCCTGAATACAACTTCGAGGGTAATACCGGATCAATCTACTGGTGGACGGTAAAAGCCCTAGATATCCATGACCATGAAACATGGGCAAATACAATCCGTACAATTATCTACCCCGAAGAGATCCTTTCTTTCAACCTGGTTCAACCCGTTGATGGGGTAAATATCAACCAGACCTTGATAAATCTTTCATGGGAAATTACTGAGAATTATTACGACGAGCTGGACATAGAATACGAGGTATATGTATCTGAAGATATCGAAACTCTTGAAGAGAATTTAATCGCCACTACCGGCATTAATAGTTATGAATATATCGGTGAATTTAACAATCACTATTATTGGTCTGTACGGGCTGTTGATGAAAACGAAGCTGTCAGGTGGTCATCAGATATTTTCGGATTTACAACTGACGCCACGCCTCAACCATTTAACCTGATCTCACCACTCGATAATACTACACTTTATTTCACAGACATAATGCTTTACTGGGAATCAACTTCAGACAATGACGGCACAAATGACATCACCTATGATTTATTCGTTTCAGAAAATATTGATAACCTCTACGACGAAACTTTAATATCTACGCCGGATACAACTTTTGAGTTTACTGGAGAAATAGAAACTACCTATTACTGGACTATCAAGGCATCAAATTCTGCCGATTACGAATTACCTGCAGATGAAATACGAACATTTACAATGCTAAGTCAACTTGAGCCGTTTACACTAGTCCAGCCGGAAGATGATTCAAATCCTGCTACCAATAACAATCTCATTGAGCTGATCTGGCAGAGCTCCCATAACAATGCCCTTCAAACAGATTTAGAGTATGAAGTTTACGCAGGCAACGATCTTGGTACTTACAGGGATACATATCTTGAGATTGTCACGGATACCACTTATTCCTTCGAAGGGGAATATGGAACTCAATACTGGTGGTCGATTCGTGCCGTTGATGAATTGGAAAACCAGCGTTGGGTGAATGAAGATTATAATTTTACAATGGCTGGATCTCCTCTAGCATTCGAACTGCTGTTCCCTGAAAACCAGGCGACAATATACCAGAATCCGATCGTCCTGGAATGGCAGGAAACATCCGATCCTGACGAAGGCGAAGAGATTACTTACCAGGTATATCTTTCGGAAGATTATAATGAACTATTGGTCAATCCTGTGGTCTGGACTACACACACCTCTTACCAATTTATCGGTGAGATGTCAACAAAGTATTGGTGGATGATCAGGGCACTGGATGGCAATACCGAGGGTACCTGGGCTGATGAAATATTCTCGTTAACGCTGATGCCGCTTGCAGTTGATGAAAATGGGGAGTTGATTCCGGAGAAATGGTCACTGGCATCACTTTATCCGAATCCATTTAACAATGAAATAAATATCCAGGTACATGTTCCCGACAATTCTCCTCTCAGGCTGGATATTTATAATATCCATGGCCAGCTGGTTACCACGATGGTTAATAACTCGTTGTCACCGGGCATCCATAACCTGCCGTTTAACGCATCGTATCTGCCAAGTGGGATTTATTTTATCAAAGCTGAAGTGAAGGGTGAATTAAATGAAACGAGGAAGATTGTTTTGATGAAATAAAAAAGACTCGTCAAGCAACGTACTGTTCAACATAAAAAAGCGCCGGAAATATCCGGCGCTTTCACATAACGTCTCAAACATATAACTCAATCGCTACTTTTCTTTAGTCAGTTCATCAAGTTCGTCTACGAGGTCTGAGAAATAGGCTATAAATGATTCAATCGGGGCTGGTGTAGTCATATCGACACCCGCATCAGCCAGGAGATCCACCGGGTGCTTTGAGCTTCCGCTCTTCAGGTAGTTCATATATCTTTCAGTGGAACCTTTTGCTGCTTTTTTGGCCTTTCCTTTACCGAAGTGTTCAGTACGAATATCCTTGGCAATCGCAACCGCTGACGCGTAACTGGTGGCGTATGAATAGACATAATATCCACGGTAGAAATGCGGGATTCTTGCCCAGGAAACATTGGAAAGTTCTTCATATTCCGCTGCTGGACCGTGGAATTCTGCAAGGAGATCACCATATAGTTTGTCAAAGCTTTCCTTTGTCAGTGGTTGACCCTCTTCACCCATTTTATGGGCCTCCCACTCCCACGTGGCGAACATGGTCTGGCGGAAGAAAGTACCGCGGGCATCGCCGAGATTCTGGACAAGAAGGCTGACCAGGTGAGCTTTTGCTGCATCCTTATCTTTCCTACCTGCCTTTTTATATGCTTTTCTAGCCTCTTCAAGAAGTTTCATGTTCATCAGGGTCTGCTTGACTGTCGAAGCTACTTCCGCGTTAAATATCGCGTAATCTTTGTTGGGGAAAGGCTGGTTTTTTTCTGAAAGCAATGTGTGCATCGAGTGACCACCTTCATGGGCGACTGTGATCACATCATTCATCGTAAGGCCTTTTTCATAATCAAAGTTGAAGAGCATGTATGGATGAACACCATAGCAGGAACTTGAATAAGCCCCACCACGTTTTCCTTCGCTGGTATATACATCACAAACACCACTTTCCGGATCGAGAAGATTGGCCAGTTCATCTATGAAGTCTTTTCCAAACGGTTCCATGGCGTCAAGAACCATCTCTACGCCTTCTTCCCAGGTATAAAATTCTTCTGGCTTGTCTACCAGGTCAACATAATAATCCCAGTGACGGTAATGGTCGAAGCCAAGCATCCTTTTGCGGATTTCATTGTACCTGTGCAAAGCGTCGCAGTTGTTTCGGGTAGTTTCAACGAGGTTGATATATACCTCTTCGGGAATAAAATTACCTTTGAGGGCACGCTGGAGAGTGTTGTCGTATTTACGGGCTTTCATCAGGTAAAGGTCTTTTTTAATATTGCCCGCCATCAGCGCTGCCAGAGTAGTTCCGTATTTGTCGTATCCATTCCAGACAGATTTAAAATAATCTTCACGGACCTGGCGGTTACTGTTTGTTCTCCAGGTGGACCAGCCTGTGTCTGTGACTTCGATCTCTTCACCGTCTTCCCCAACGATTGGATCGAAGGTCATGTCAGCGGTAGTGAACTTTCCGAAAACATCAGAAGCTGTTCCTGTTACGTTTCCTGAGAGGGCTAAAATTGCTTCTTCCTGCTCGGACAGTACGTGTTCCTGCTGCAGGTACATATCCTTGAAGCTTTTACGATAGTCTTCGAGATCAGGATTTTCATCGATCCATTTCATCATTGTTTCTTCAGGGATAAGGAGCAGCTCGGGTTCCATCCAGGCAAGTTTCTCGCCGTATTCGTACCAGAGGAACTGAAGCTGTTGCATCCGACCCATCCACTCCGGGTTAGCAACATCAACATGGTAGTTGTACATGACATATGTCCATGCATGACCGAGCCTGATTTCAAGTTCTTCACCGATTTTGTGGACTTCTTTCATGCTGTTTACCGGATCATTGGCATTTTCACCGGCAAATGAACCTTTATAGGCGATCAGCTTTTCGAGACCTTCACGCACTAAGTTGAGGTCTGCTTCCCATTCTTCCACCGACGCGTAAATATGTTCCGGTTTCCATTTGTACTTATCGTCGATATCAGCACGTTCTACCGCGAAAAGCGGAAGGGCAAAAGTAACAAGTAAAACAACTATAACGATTGAAGTCAGAAGGTTTTTTCTCTTCATCTTCTTCCCCTTTGATTAGATTCCCGGCTCCGGAATCCCCTGTTTTTGCTCCAGCTAACTTTTGTTGAGGATTGGATTATCCCTAAATAGTTGAATTGGAGAGGTCTAATGTTATAAACGAGTGAGAATATACCTTATATTTGTCAGTGAAAACAGCATTAAAATCAACCAAATCTCGGTTCTATCAGAATATTCATTGTGGAAAAATTATCTCAATATCTAACTTTTCCACGATGAACAGAATGCGAATTTCTTTATAATCCGAGCTAAGAATTTCACCTGAACGCTTGTGCTCCCTAGGGTTTTCTTTATAGTTTAATAGATTGAGGTATGTTGTATTCAGCACGGCACTTTCAGACTATCATTCTTACAACTCCTCTCATATTCTGCTGCTATTTTTCATGTTAAAAATAGTGCAAGCCCACTTTGCAGGAGGTTTTCTACAGCAAACTCATTCTCGCTACGTAAACAGCAAACTTTAACCCATAGATTTAATGCACGGTAAAACAACACTTTCGACTAGTAAGGAGTGTATTATGAAGAAGTTGCAGTTAGTGTTAGCGCTTGGGGTGCTGTTTGTTCTCAGTGCCGGTGCTTTCGCCTCAGATGTCGATTTTGCGACAATTGAGGAAAAACAGGTCTTTTACGAGCAATTGGAAAACGCTCGTTCGACCTTGCTTAGTGGAGGTAATTTAACCGAAGAGCAGGTTAAATTGCTTGAAGATGAAGGATTAATTAATCGAGATGAGCTCGATCGTACAGGTGGACCTGACAATTTCGGTTATGAATTTATAGACAACGAAGAGGAAAACGGTCCGGATTTCGAATGGGTAGATATCACGGGTACCGGTGAGACTGTAACCGGACTTGCTGACGACAACCATGTCGGTCCCTTCGATATCGGGTTCGACTTTCCCTTCTACGATGATACATATTCACAGTTCTATGTTCAGTCGAACGGGACAATCTCCTTTACGGACCAGTACATCACCCTCGGTAATTCAGCCATCCCTAATCCACAACACAACGCCTTTATTGCCTGGTACTGGGATGATTTGAATCCAAACAACGGTGGAACTGTTTATTACGAAGTCGTTGATATTGAAGGACAGGATGCGCTCTGTATCCTATATGATGAATATCACGACTATTGGCCAGCCGATGGATGGACTACATCACAGGTCCTGATGTTTGAAAGTGGTAAGGTGATTATCACATATGATTTAATTGAAGATGGAATGGATAACACCAGTTGTACAGTGGGTATTCAAAATGCTGATGGATCTGACGGTCTTGAATATGTATACAACAACGATCCGGCTGGTTATCCTTACGCCGGATTACAGGTTCAATTCTCGTCATTTGAAGATGCGGTGATCAGCGGTGTAGTTACAGACGTAGACACCGGCGATCCAATTGAAAGTGCACAGCTTGACCTCTATTATGCTGATGAACTGGAATCGCTTCAAACTGTCTTTACAAATGCTCTGGGTGAATACGAGATATATATTGGTGAAGAGGGCACCTTTGACCTGACTGCCTATGCTGCAACCTATGTACAACAAATGGTTGAAGATATTGCTGTTCTCGAAGCTGATGTTATCACACAGGATTTTGCACTTGCTGCAGAAACGGAAACAGTTCTTGTAGGTGGTCAAGTCCGGTCTGCTGACACACCGGAAACACCCCTGGAAGGAGTGACTGTAACATTGCCTGAAATCGGTGAATTTGCGGTCACAAACGCCCTGGGTATCTTTAACCTTGGCAACCAGCTTGTTGGTGAATATACTTTTGAGATCAGCTATGATCCCCCCGGATCGGAAGGCTATCATAATCTCATACTCAACAATGTTGAGGTTAACGAAGATGCCATTCCGCTCATTTTTGAAGTCTTTGAAATAATGCCACCGCAAAATCCTACAGCGAATTCAGGAGACGCTGAAATAACCTTAAATTGGGAAGCCCCTGCAAATCACCCGGAAGACCTGACGCTGGAAATGGTTGAGGAGCAGATTGAGATTTATGAAGAAACCCTGGAAAGATTCAGGGCGTTTGGCGCTCCCGACGAAGTTGCCAAGATACCTCAGATGGAAAATGAACTTCTCAGGCTTCAATCACTAAGAGCAGCTTTTGAAAACGAAGCTGAACTCGACCAGCTAACAGATTTTGCCGGTTACAGGATAAAAATTATTTATGAAGATGATACTGAAGAAATTCTACCGGGTATTTTTGTTGGTGAATCTCACACACTAACTGGCTTGACAAATGGTGAGATGTATGGTCTCGCGATCGCGGCTGAATATGGCTACGATGAAGATTATCTTGAATTTTCTGATATCCTGTACAGCCGTCCCCACGCGCTGGGTGGTTATAACTTTGAGGAAGTTGACTACGAATGGATTGAAATCAATCCGGACAACGGTGGTCCCGGAACAGTGATCCTGGACGCCGGCGATGATGCAAGCAGCGGATTCTGGTCAATCACTCCATTAAACTTCACCTTCTTTGACAACATGTTCACTCAACTGGCTGCTTGTTCAAACGGCTGGATGAGCTTCACAAACGCTGGTACCCTTATTGGTCCTACAATTCCAAATGTTGGGGAACCCAACAATACAATTATCGGGGTTAACGCGGATACCGACTGTGAACAGGCCGGTGATGATGTGGCAATCTGGTATTATGTGGACGAAGATGAAAACAGAGTAGTGGTTCAGTGGTTCGTGATGCCATATTTTGGCAATACAGATTACCGTTTCTCCTACCAGGCGGTTCTAAATTGTACTGACAACAGTGTCCAGTTGAATTATGAGTGGGCTGACGACTGGATGGACATAAACCGGGGTGGTGCGATCATCGGTATCGAAAACGGGCTTGGTGATATAGCATATACCTATGACATGAACAACCTCGTAGATGAAATGTCCCTCAGATGGACTCCGGCTGACTGG
>JANQEY010000244.1 GCA_028278125.1 bacterium
TATAAAGCCAAGGGAACACGCTTGGGTGATACTCATACACCCAATGGGCTATGGTGTGCCGACTATAAGGGAGAGTTTAAGTTGGGGAACAAAAAATACTGTTATCCGCTCACCATCAGTGACTATCACTCTCGATATCTGCTTGCTTGTGAAGGACTCGAATCTACCCAGTCCACCTTTGCCTTTGCTGTGTTTGAGCGGGTTTTTAAGGAGTATGGCTTACCCAAGGCTATTCGTACCGACAACGGTATTCCCTTTGCTTCCCCCAATGCCTTGTTTGGTTTGAGCCGCCTTTCTATTTGGTGGTTACGATTAGGTATCAACATTGAACGTATCAAACCCGGACATCCTCAACAGAACGGGCGTCACGAACGTATGCACCTTACCTTAAAAAATGAGACAACAAGACCCGCTTCTTTCAATTTCTTACAACAACAGAACCAATTTGATACCTTTGTGGAGGTTTACAATAACGAACGACCCCACCAGGCTTTGAACATGATGTATCCGGCTGAAGTGTATACACCTTCGAGAACCGTCTACCAACCGCCTCAGGAACCCGATTACCCATTTCATGATAGAACCATCCGGGTAACACAATGTGGTAGGATCTGTATCGGTCGACGAAAGATTAATCTCAGTACTGTCTTTGCCGGTCAAACAGTGGGTATACGGGAAGTCGATGACAATATTTGGCTGGTCAGCTTTATGCAATACGACTTAGGTTATTTTGATGAGGATCAGGGTCGGGTGGAACCGACCGCTAATCCTTTTTCACCGAAACTGTAAACTATGTCTCCGGTATAAAGTGTCAACCATGTGTCCGGTATACACCCCCAGACTGTATGGCGGTGGTTACAGTCTCCCGCTAACCCGTCTCCCATACATTATATATAGGAATCCCTGATATCAGGGAAAATACAGGGAATTTTCTCAATTTTCAGCACTATATATGCGGGTAATTCTAATGATATCCGCATAACCATTGGGTTTACGCATTTCATAGATTCAACTGGGCAAAAAAATATCAGGGAATTAACAGGGATATTAGCTCCAAATATGCTGTTTCACCGCCAGGATTAAGATTTCGCCATCCACAGGAATTTTCTGGAAATCACCGTAATAGTCTACCATGAAGATTGGACGGTTAGCTTCCATCTTTCATAAACAAATCATATCTGACTCAGGCAGAAGTCCGGCAAGGAAGATGCTTAGACTCATCAAGGGAATCAAGATACTCGAGGCAAAGTTTATCCTGATGACTTGCTAGAAATG
>JANQEY010000269.1 GCA_028278125.1 bacterium
GCCCATAGGTGAAACCCCTCCAAAGCATCGATTAGCTGCGCTGTTATTCGTAGCCGGTCGTCTGCCTTCTGGACACTTCCCTCCAGGACATAGCGCACTCCCAGTTCCTCGCTCACCTGCCGGATTTTCACTGGCTTTCCCTTATAGGTGAATGTGGAATTACGGGCAATGACGAACATTTCTGGTATCTGGGAAAGGCCGGTAATGATGTTTTCAGTGATCCCGTCAGCGATGTACTCCTGGTCGGTATCTCCGCTCAGATTCTCAAAGGGTAGCACAGCGATTGAGGGCTTATCCGGGAGGGGAAAAGCCATCATCTCTTCGGAGGCAGGCTCCACCTGTTTAGATTGACGTAGATAAATGTTCCAGCCTGCTAAACCTACCGCAACCACAATCAAAATAGTAACTACTGCTATAGCCGCCCTACGCGAAATCTTTCCCAAAAACCTTTTCTCACCAATCACTTTACCGGCATCTTCAGGCTCCATGAGAATCCGATATACCCGGACTGGTTCGGCAATGTTTTTCACCGAGTGTTCACCTAAATATTCGTATCCTAAGTTCAATTTGTGCTTTATTTGATCATATGCAGTCCTTGAGATACAGATCCCACCTGGGTCTGCAAGCCCTTCTATCCTTGCAGCGACATTGACCCCATCACCATAAATCCGTTCCTCCTTCTCAATTACATCTCCAAGGTTAATACCAATACGAAAATGCATTCGGCGGTTTTCTGGTAAATCGTCGTTTCTGGCTTTTAGTTCCTTTTGAACGACGACAGCACATTGTACAGCGTCCACCACACTGACAAATTCAGCCAATATATTGTCTCCCGGCGAGTCTATGACAATGCCGTTATGTTGTTTGATTAATGAGAAAATTACGTTACGATAGGAAGTCAGTATGCGCACGGTTGCCGCTTCATCTTCGCCCATTAAACGGCTGTAGCCAACTGCATCGGCACTGAAAATGGAGGTAAGTTTACGTTTAAAACCTTCCTGTGTCATTGGGATGCTCCAGAACTTTAGGTTATTAAACGGTAATGAAAAGTGAAATTTGATATGTTCTCAGATGAATAATTACCAAATGGAAATAAAAGGTCAATAATTTAATAGGAAGGTCAATTCGATGCAGAATCATAGCTATTTTTATGGTTGCGGTGGGTAAAGGTAACTTGCCAGTATCGTAACTTGCTGAAAATGTTATATTTATAGTGGATATTATATGATATTAGGGCATGTCAAATGCTCAGATTTATAGCAGATCTTGAA
>JANQEY010000296.1 GCA_028278125.1 bacterium
AACAATCAGCCCAAGCAGGCTGACTGCACGTACCGCACCGGTGGATTTTCCTTTTGGACTGATAACATCCACAAGGATTGCCAGCAGAGCTGTAGCGAGGACGATTATCTCGGGAAGAATACGACCGACATGCATATTTGCTATAAGGTTATCGAACATATTCTTCTCTCCTACCGGGCTACCAGGCTGATAAATGATTCAATTGAAGTAGCCATCTTCCCCAGGAACGTGTTGGGATGGACACCTATCCAAACTATGAATACAAGAATGGGAAGCAGGCTTGCCCATTCGACAATGTTAAGATCCTTCAATGATTTGTTTTCTTCGTGTATCAATTCTCCGAAGAACACCCTGCGGTACATCCATAACAGGTAAATTGCCGCGAGGATCACACCGGTCGCACCAAAGATCGCATATATCGGAGCAGTCTGATATGCACCGATCAGGATCAGGAACTCACCCACGAAACCGTTGAGTCCCGGTACACCAACTGACGACAGCATTACCAGCATGAATACTGCGGCGTACCATGGCATCACTTTGGCTATTCCACCGTAATCGGCAATCATACGTGTATGCCTGCGGTCATAAACGACACCAACCAGGAGGAACAACGCGCCTGTTGAAAGACCGTGGTTGATCATCTGGATCATCGCCCCTGTAACACCCTGTGAATTGAGGGCAAACAGGCCGAGCATCACAAAACCAAGGTGACTGACGGAACTGTACGCCACCAGTTTTTTCATATCAGGCTGGACAATACTGACCAGGGCGCCGTAGATAATTCCAACTACAGCCAGGATCAACATCAGTGGTTTAAAGAATTCCACACCATCCGGGAACATCGGCATCGCGAATCGTACATAGCCGTACGTACCCATTTTCAGCAGAACACCTGCCAGGATAACGGAACCGGCTGTTGGCGCCTGGACGTGCGCATCGGGCAACCATGTATGGAACGGGAACATCGGCACCTTGATCGCAAAAGCCAACGCAAAAGCCGCAAACAACCAGATCTGCGCCTTCGATGCCATTGATGCATGTTCCATGATCAGGGTATAATCAAATGTATGACCGATACCCGGAACTGTTGTATTGAAGTAGATCCACAGGATGCCGACCAGCATCAGCAGTGAACCGACCATTGTATATAGGAAAAACTTGACTGCCGCGTAAATACGTTCAACACCGCCCCAGATACCAATGAGGAAGTACATGGGGATCAGCATCACTTCCCAGAAGACATAGAACAGGAACAGGTCTAACGCCAGGAATGTTCCAATCATGCCTGTCTGCAAAATCAACATTGAAGCGAAATAACCCTTGAGGGATTTTTTAATCCCCGCGCTTCCGAGGACAACTATCGGACCCAGGAAAGTAGTCAAGAGAACTAGAAGCAGGCTTATTCCATCAAGACCCAGGTGATAACTGATACCCAGCGACGGAACCCAGTCAAATTTTTCAACAAATTGAAATGCTGCTGAATTTGTGTTATACGCAAAAAACAACGGTAAACTGACAACAAAATCGACCAACATTACCGTAAAGGTAACGACCCGGATCAACTTACCGTTGGTCGAAGGCAGTACCAGCAGCAGCAACGCCCCCAGTGTGGGGATGAAGATGATTGCGGTCAACCAGAGGGACATTTATGTTCTCCCTTACCTTTACGATTAACTAGCTATTAGCGTTATTAAAATGACAACGATACCCAGCGCCAGGAATAGTGCGTAATTCGGTACAACACCGGTCTGCAGTCGTCTGACTCCACCGCCGATCCAGTGTACTATTTTCGCCGTTCCCAGTACCAGTCCGCTGTCTATAAATACCATGTCAAATACCCGCCACGAGATATTGCACAATCCCATAAGCGGACGAATTATTACAGCAGCATATATCTCATCAACGTAGTATTTGTTGAACAATACTTTTCCAAATCCAGCCTGTTCAGCATCGGATTTCGCGACCTTTGCCTTTTTGATGTACATGGACCAGGCGATAGCGATACCGATAACCGCCGCTGAAATACTGACAAATATCAGTACCCATTCCACGCTGTGTGACAGGTGATGGTGATGGGCATGCACCGCTTCCATTGCCGGTTCAAAAACCGGGTGCAGCCAGTTCTGGAACTGGTGAACCTTCGCAACAACAGGTGGTAAACCGACATATCCACCAATAATTGAGAGGATTGCGAGGATGATCAGTGGAACAGTCATCACCGGGGGACTTTCCTTCAGTCCCTGGTCGGATTCTTTCGGGCCCTTGTAGTCACCGTGGAATGTCAGGTACACAAGCCGGAACATGTAGAATGCTGTTATGATTGCCGCGGCGAGCCCCAGGAACCAGACGAAGTACCCGTATGCTTTTCCTTCAGTACCGGCGGCAAATGCGCTGGCCAGGATTTCATCCTTACTGAAAAATCCTGAGAATCCGGGAATACCGGCAATCGCGATAGTCGCGATTACAAACAACCAATAAGTTAAAGGAATGTATTTTCTTAATCCCCCCATGTTTCTCATGTCCTGGGGATCAGTATGATGATCATGAATATGATGCAGGGCACCATGCATTGTATGGATCACAGCACCCGAACCGAGGAACAATAGCGCTTTAAAGAAAGCGTGTGTCATCAGGTGGAAAATTCCTGAAGCAAAAGCGCCGACACCGCAAGCCATCACCATGTAACCAAGCTGGCTGACGGTCGAATACGCCAGTACCTTCTTGATATCCATCTGCTTGATACCGATTGTGGCTGCCAAAATCGCCGTAAAACCACCCACCAGCGCAACAACCATCATCGTTGTTGGCGCAAGCATGAACAGTGTGGCACACCTTGCAATCATGTAGACACCGGCGGTTACCATAGTAGCAGCATGGATCAACGCGCTAACTGGTGTTGGACCGGCCATGGCGTCAGGTAACCAGACAAACAGAGGAATTTGAGCGCTTTTCCCCGCGGCACCAAGCAACAGCAGAAGTGTGATCGCTGTTATCGCCGGTGCACCGATATGATGTCCCCATAACTCGGCTGCAGCCGGTAACATCTTCGTAAACTGGAGTGTTCCAAGGTAACTGAACAGAAGGAACATGGCGATCAACATACCGAAGTCACCAATCCTGTTTACTACAAAAGCTTTCATTCCTGCTTCAGCTTTGTTCTGATCCTCCCACCAGAATCCGATCAGCAGATAACTGCAAAGACCTACACCTTCCCATCCGATAAACAGGATCGGGAGATTTTTCCCCGTCACCAGCAACAGCATGAAGAATACGAACATGTTGAGGTAGACGAAGAAAAGCCTGAACCGTGGATCGCCATGCATGTACCCGATAGAATAGATATGGATCAGGAAACTGATACCGGTTACTACCAGGATCATAACACAGGTCAACGGATCAATCAGGAAACCGAAATCGAGTGTCAGTGTTCCCACTGTCAGCCAGCGGAACACCTCAACATCATACACCCGGTGATGAGGATCCAGGCCAGCCAGTTTCATCGTGATGGTCAATGCTACGATAAATGAAGCACCGATCATCAGACTGGCAAGCCAGCCAACGAACTTAGCGGGTAGATACCTCCCGAAAAGACCGTTGAAGACAAATCCGATCAGGGGAAAGAGAACTATCCAGACCGCGAAACTGAAATCCACGGTGGTCCTCCCTGAAAATCCAGGTTTTATCCTCCCGGATAAACTACCTGGCTATTACTACGTTAACGCGCTTTTATTTACAGCGCTTGTTTATTTGCTATCTAAATCAACCTTTAAGCAGGTTGAAACGTCCAACGTCGATTGTTCCCTTGTTACGGAACATTGTTACTACAATCGCAAGCCCGATACCTACTTCAGCAGCCGCGACCGTCATGGTAAAGAACACGAAAATCATGCCGTCGATATTCTGGAGGAAATGGCTAAATGCTACTAGTGTCAGGTTAGCAGCATTAAGCATCAGCTCAACCGACATCATTATAATCAGTACATTTCTGCGGGTGAGAACCCCGACAACTCCGATAGTAAAGAGAATAGCCGACAGCACCAGGTAATGGTTTAAAGTAATTTCCATCGTCATACCCTCTTCTTCTTCGCCAGGGCAACAGCTCCCAGAACCGCGGCCAGTAATAGAACTCCCGCTACCTCAAACGGTAACACAAATTCGGTAAACAGTGATTTTCCCAGGAAATCCGCTCGTCCCATGGCAAACTCTTCAGGACTGTTGGACAGTGGCGGAAATGCCGGACCCGGTTCACTTGCCAGGTATGATAACAGGACAAGACCCAAGCCTATTCCCACGATAAATCCCAGGGACTTCCAGACAACCGATTTACCTTCATTTTCTTCAGGAGTACGCAGGTTCAGCATCATAACTACAAAGAGGAATAAAACCATCACAGCCCCGGCATAGACGATGATTTGAACCGCTGCCAGGAATTGCGCACCCAGGAGAACATAGAATCCCGCAAAACAGAAAAAAGTGAGTATCAGGTACAGGATACTGGTAACCGGATTTTTGCGTGTAATGACCATCAGTGCACTGAAGAATGTCACCAACGCAAGCAATATGAATACGATACTCTGCATTAACTTAACCCTCTATTTCGGGCATAACTCTCAATTTATAACGAATCAATCTTTATAGAAGATCGGCCCGCCCTCTTTTTCAGTCAGCATCTCTTTGTCGTAGATCATCTCTTCACGTGTTTCCCCGACAAATTCATAAAACGGTGTCAGGAAAATAGCTGCTTCAGGACAGGCATCTTCACATAACCCACAGAAAATGCACCTCAGCATATCAAGCTCATAGGTAATTGAATACCTTTCAGTTGGGTGCATATTCCTTTTATCTTCCGGTACCTCTCCAGCCTGGATTACGATCGCGTCTGCCGGGCATGCCAATTCACACATCTGGCAGCCCACACATCTCTCACGACCGAATTCATCACGTTTAAGAACATGACGACCACGCCAGCGATGGCTGATATCCAACTTTTGCTCAGGATACTGGATTGTTACCGGTTTTTTAAAAAAATGCGACAGGGTTACTGACATTCCCTTCATAATCGCGGGAAGGTACAGTTTCTCCATAAAGGTCAGATCGTATTTTTTAAAGGGATCATTTACTGTTGTTTTTGCCACGATCTTCTCCTTAAATGCAGGACTTTAATCAATCCTGCTTAACTCCTCGTTAACTCTTATCCTGCAATTCCCAGTTTCTGGAAAAGCAGAAGCAATCCTGCTGTCAGGAAAATGTTAAAGATTCCCAATGGGATAAGTTTTTTCCATCCAAGGTTCATCAACTGGTCGTACCTGAATCGTGGAATTGTCCAGCGTACCCACATGAAAACAAACATGAAGAACAGTGCTTTGATCCAGAAAACACCAAATGACAGCAATCCCCAAAGCAGGGTAGGTGTTTCAGGTGGCATTACCCACGGAATATTCCAGCCACCGAAATACAACGTTGTGATCAAGGCACATGCAAGTGTCATATGGACATATTCACCAAACATGAACAAACCAAACTTCATTGAGGAATATTCAGTGTGGTATCCACCCACCAGTTCGTTTTCAGCTTCCGGAAGGTCAAAAGGCACCCTACCGCATTCTGCGAATGTGGCAATGTAAAAGATGATAAATCCAATGGGATGGCTGAATACACTCCAATGCCAGATAGGTCCTGCCTGCTGCATCACGATAACACGTAATGATGGAGAACCGTGATCGATCAACAATGCTACAATTGCCAATCCCATCGCGATTTCATAGGAGATCATCTGGCTTGTTGCACGCAAACCGCCCATCAGAGAATACTTGTTATTCGATGCCCATCCACCGAGCGCGATACCGTATACACTCAGGGAACTGATTGCCAGGATATAAAGAATACCGATATTTATATCCGCAATCTGCAGCATCACTTCACGTCCGGCAATCATTATCCGGTCACCGAAGGGAATCGCAGCCATCAGGCATCCCGCGGCAGTAAATGAGATTGTCGGCGTGATCACAAACAGGATTTTATGGGCACGGTCGGGGATAAATTCCTCTTTCATGAAGAACTTAACACCATCAGCAAGCGGCTGAAGTAATCCCCACAACTTGTATTTACCGATACCGGCGCGGTTTGGGCCGTGACGATCCTGGAAAAACCCGGCTATTTTCCGTTCTCCCAGGGTTGCGTAGGCAACTATCGCCAGGACAACGACAAAAATAAATACGGTAACGATAGCTTTCTCCACGATAAACGCAGTGGAGAGTAATACGGAAAGCTCAAGCATTCTCGGGCTCCGGTGCCTTCATGATTTTATCTGTCAATGGTGTATGTATATCATCCTCATCGATCACCCAATCATCGAGATCGTAGTGATCGAATCGGCATTCGTCACAAATCAGGCTTTTCATTACATGATGTTCATCAAACCTGGCCGTGACACGGAAAATTTTATTGTTTTTAATACCTAAAAGGCATTTACAACCATGTTTACAGTCGGGACGGTGAGCCGGAACATGATCCAGATCCCATACACGGGCGCTGAATCTCATTTTCTTATCTGTCAGGCAACCGACGGGACAGACATCTATCAGGTTTCCAGCCCAGTCACTGGGAACAGCTGCCTCGATATATGAACCTATCTCCATATGATCACCACGATGCAGTGCTCCAATGTGATGTACGCCCAGGCTGGTTTCAGCCATACGGATACAACGTCGGCAATGGATACAGCGGTTCATCTCCTTGGCAATCTTGTCACCGTAATCCGTCTTTTCATAGGTTCTGCGTGCAAATCTTGTTCGACCAACCTGCCAGCCATACTTATAACCATAATCCTGGAGGTCACACTCACCGGCCTGGTCGCAGATCGGGCAATCAAGTGGATGATGGAGAAGCAGGAATTCCATTATTCCACGACGTGCAGCGAAAACCCGGTCGTTATTCGTATGGACAACCATTCCGTCCTGAACGGGGGTGCTGCATGCTATCTGAAGTTTCGGGGCTCCCTCTACTTCCACGAGACAAATCCTGCAGTTGCCTGATGGGGGATACCATGGATAATAGCAATAGGTAGGAATATTGATTTTCGCCATCCGGGCAGCCCAGAGAATGGTAATCCCGTCCGGTGCCTCTACCTCTTTACCGTCTATTGTCAGCTTAGGCATGTCCTTCGCCTCTCCAGCTTAATTTCTTATCTGCAAATATGAAAAACTAATCAGCTGCTATTAAATCACTTAGTCTGACTGAAGTGAGCAACCCCCTTAAACTTCGTATGGAAATCTCCAGCCTGCGGGTAGTTAAACGGTTTTCCTCTTCGCCAGTTTTCCGGTTTTTCCGGATCGAACTGGTGAGCAAGCCTGGCTTTACCGGTAATCTTGGATTTTCCTTCACGGATATAGTAATCAAACTCTTCCGGCCATTTTTCCATGAGACTCTTAATCGGCATAACTATACTGTCGCCCAGTGGACAAATTGTGTTCCCGAAAATCTCTTCGAAGACACTGAATAAAACCTCTTTGACGTCTGGTTGTGGCTGACCTCTTTCGATGTCATGGATAATCCGGTGTACCCAGCCTGTTCCTTCTCTGCATGGTGTACACTGCCCGCAGCTTTCATGGTGATAGAACTGGGCAAGGACTGAGGAAACTTCCACCAGGCAGGTCTGGTCATCCATCACTATCATACCGCCGGAACCGAGCATACTGCCGTGTTCAACGATACTTTCATAATCCATGTTGCAAGCGAGGAATTCTTCCGCAGTCATAGCCGGAACAGAACTTCCGCCCGGGATAACCGCCTTGAGGTTACGGTCTTTCCAGATACCACCGAGATCCTCTTCGAAGAATTTTTTCATCGGGTAGCCCATTGGGACTTCGTAAACACCAGGATTGGTGATATGACCGCAGCAACTCCAGAGCTTTGTTCCGGTCGATTTTTCCGTTCCCCACTGTCGGTACCAGTCAGCTCCATGCTCCATGATTAGCGGAACCGCTGCAAGTGTTTCCACATTATTTACAACAGTCGGGCAGCGGTAAAATCCTTCAACAGCCGGGAATGGCGGCTTAATACGGGGTTCGCCACGTTTACCTTCCATACTGTCGATCAGCGCAGTTTCTTCACCGCAGATATAGGCACCCGCGCCACGGTGGGTCCACATATGGTGGGTCCAGTCGCTGCCCAGGATATTCTCACCGATGTACCCGGCTTCCCTCGCCTGGGTTAACGCGGTTTCAACCGTTTTCCAACCCTTAACAAATTCACCGCGGAAATAGACATACGAGATCTCCCCGTGGAACGCATAGGCTGCTATCAGCATGCCCTCGATCAACTGGTGAGGGGACTTCTCGATAATTTCACGATCCTTGAATGTTCCCGGTTCGGATTCATCGCAGTTGCATAACAGGTACTTGGTCTTATCTGTATTCTGGGGGACAAAACTCCATTTCAGTCCCGTCGGGAAACCTGCGCCACCACGACCACGCAATCCTGAATTTTTGACTACTTCAATAACCTCTTCAGGAGTAATTTTATCCTTCAGGATCTTTTTCCAGACTTCATATCCACCATTTTCCTCGTACACCTTGAGATCGGTGTTTCCGGGAATATCCAAGCCTTTGAATACTATCTTTTCTGTCGGCATCTGGTTTTCCTCAGTTGCAACGGCTACCGTTAATTATTGCCGTTGCCGGCGGATTTTTTCCATCCCTCGATAAGTTTATCAACTTCTTCGAGCGTCAGGTCTTCAAAATAATCATCATTTACCTGCATCATCGGCGCGTTACCACAGGCGCCAAGACACTCAACACGGTGCAGGCAAAAGAGACCGTCTTCAGTGATCTCATTCTCCTTGATTCCGTGTTTCTTCACCAGGTGCTCAATCAGCTCTTCACTGCCCCGCAGGTTGCAGGCAATATTATGGCATACCTGGATATGATACTTTCCAACAGGTTTCTTTGGAAAATAGGTGTAAAAAGTCAGGGCTTCGTAAACATGAATTTTCGGCACATTGATCAATTCAGCAACGTGCTCCGCACCATCATCACCGACCCAACCTCTCTCCTCCATTACTATATGTAATGCAGGCAAGATTGCCGACATCGGATCAGGATAGTGAGTCAATGCTTCCTTAACCCGTTCCTGATTCTCATTCGAGAGCTGGAAAGCCATTCGAAAAACTCCTTACCGTTCCAGCTCGCCGGCAATGGCGTTAACGCTGGAAATGTGCAGGACTGCATCAGCAATCAGATGCCCCCGCAATAACTCTTCTATCGATTGGTAATAATACAGGCAAGGTGACCTGAAATGCAGCCTGTATGGATTTGAACCACCATCTGACACACAATAAAAACCTAGTTCACCGTTCGGTGATTCAATCGCAGAATAAATTTCACCCTTGGGAGGAAGAATTCCATGCATGATAATCTTGAAGTGATAAATCATCGCTTCCATGTTGGAATAGACGTCTTTTTTCTCCGGCAGGAAAACCTCAGGAATATCTGCGTGCCAGGGACCGTCAGGAAGATTATTAACAGCCTGCTCGATAATCTTCAGGCTTTCTTCCATCTCTATCATTCGTATCATGTAACGGTCATAAACATCACCGGTAGTTCCGAGCGGCACCTTAAAGTCAAAATCTTCATAGCTCAAATAAGGCTCGTTTTTACGCAGGTCATAATCAACACCCGCTGCACGAAGATTGGGACCGGAGAAACCGTATTCCAATGCCCTTTCACCTGAAATCGGGCAGATGTCACGGCATCTTTCAATGAAGATCCTGTTCCGTGTCATCAATGAATGGAACTCCTTCAATACCTTGGGAATCGGCTTAATCCATTCGAGAACGTCTTCTTTAAATTCTGGATACAGAGGACGTTCCAGTCCACCAATCCGGCCGAAGTTGGTGGTAATACGACCACCACACATCTTTTCAGTGATTTTATATGCTTCTTCTCGGTGCTCGTAAAAATACAGGAACCCGGTATATGCTCCAGCGTCGACACCCAAGATACCATTGCAGACCAGATGATCCATGATCCTGTTCATTTCACACATGATCACCCGGACATATTGAACAAGCTTCGGAACTTCGATTCCCAGGAGTTTTTCCGCTGCCAGGCACCATCCCGTGTTATTTACCAGGGATGACACATAGTTCATCCTGTCGGTAATAGTGAGAACCTGGTTATAATTATACCGTTCGGAAAGTTTTTCGAAACTGCGGTGGCAATACCCGATATGCGCTTCGATATCTATAATCCGTTCACCGTCAAGTTTTATTCGGTTATCAAAGATACCATGCATCGCAGGGTGTGACGGTCCCAAGTTCAGGTCCCAAAGCTCGTCATCACGAAAATCTTCGTATATGGCACGTTCCACTACCTGATTAAGCATCCTTCGCCTCCCTGCTTATCGGTTCACGTTTCTGTTCTTGAGGAGTGCGTGGCAGAAGCTGATCAAGCGGTTTCGGACGAGTTTCTTTCGTGATCGCAGATTCCTGGCGCTTGTTTGAAATGATAGTTCCGCGAGGGAAACTTCCACGATGGGTTCCCTTGACGGGGAAGTCTTTCCTTAACGGATAACCTTCAAAATCATCGGGATTCAGGATGCGGGTCATCCTTGGATTGCCATCGAACTTGATTCCAAAGAGATCATAAACTTCGCGTTCCGACCACTTGGAACCGATATAGATATCATGCAAAGTAGGAATTGACGGTTTTTCACCACCGATGCGGGTTTTGATCCTCACCTTGATATTATGCTTATGTGAGCGCAGATGCACGACAATTTCAAATCGCTCTTCCACCGGCTTCACATAATCAACAGCGGTAATATCGATAAAATGATTAAACTCCCATTCAGCGTCTTCCTTCAACCATTTGCATAAATCCGTATAGATCGAAGTCTCAATTGAAACTACGGGCATACCGTAGTCAATTATCGCTGTTAATACCTTGTCACCAAATTTATCCTTGATGGCAGCAAGGAGTTTTTCATGCAGTTGCTCCTTACTCATCCTCTTGGCTCCAGGTCGTTATTTTGAATTTTTTCCTGCAGTTTCAAATATGAAAGCATCAGTGTTTCCGGTCTTGGGGGGCATCCGGGAACATATACATCCACCGGGAACATGGTATCGATTCCCTGGACGACACTGTAGGTATCAAACATTCCACCACTACTGGCACAGGCTCCCATACTGATTACATACCTCGGATCAGCCATCTGGTCGTAAATTCGTTTGAGGACGGGTGCCATCTTAATGCTGATTGTACCGATGACGATCAACAGGTCAGCCTGGCGAGGGCTGAAACTGGGACGTTCCCATCCGAATCTGCCCTGGTCATAGTGCGAAGCCATTGTTGACATGTACTCGATACCGCAGCATGCAGTAGCATAAGGCATAGGCCAGGCACTGTATTTCCGTCCCCACGCGACTAGTGCATCAAGTGAAGTAGTAATAGCCTCACCACCCGGCCATTTCATCAATCCCATTCAAGGGCTCCTTTCTTCCACTCGTACAACAGCCCGACAGTAAGAATCACCAGGAATATCCCCATTGTTACAAATCCGAACATTCCCAGTTCACGAAAATTCACTGCCCATGGATACATGAACACAACCTCGAGATCAAACAGTACAAATAGGACAGCGACAAGGTAAAATTTGACGGAAAATCTTTTCCGCGAATCACCCTTGTAGTCGATCCCACATTCATACGTGTCGTGCTTAATCGGGTCGTGCCGTTTAGGACCTAAGAGGTGAGTAACCAACAAGGCAAAACCGGCAAAACCTCCAACGACGATAAAGGTAAATACAACCGGCAGGAAATCCCCTGGCATCATACCAAGACCTCATCAATTCTGCTTTATATGTGACTATTCCTTAGAAGGAATATTTCTAACTGATTTATAATGACCGACATTCCAAACAGATTAATTTGTTATAAACATCACAAGGATTAATGTCGGCTAATCACCACGACTTAAGTTATAAAAATAATCGGTTTCTAATGACCGCTAATATAGACTTCTCACCCGAATAAAACAATGCTCATTTTTCTCATTGCTCAGCACAACATTCAGAGTTTATTAAGGTTCCTCTACAACTTTTATTATTTGTATTAACGGCATTTAGTTATCAGCAACCTGGATAATTTATAAATATTTGCCTTTAATATTAAGAGACTACTTAGTGCGAACTATCACAAGAATATCGGAACTATTGCCTGAAATCGAATATTATACCATCGATTTACGATTCTTTCGAACCCGAACTTTCGGCATCAGCGGGTTTATCTTCAACCTTTGCTGCAGGCTTCTCGCCTATTTCAGGTTCAGCATTCTCTACTTTTGCAGCAACAGGTTTATCAGTTTTCTCAACTGCAGCTTTTTCTTTAGGTTTTTTCTCAGGCTTTGGTGGTGCCGGTCTCTTGAGTTTATCTACCAGCGAGTGTGCAGTGCACTTGTAAACCGCTGCGACAGGAGCATCATCTATCGAATAATCAAATACCGGAAGATTCAGTTCGTTCATTGTAATCATTCCGGATGGAGTAGTCTTTGGATTAGCACAAAGTGTACATCCATGGCAACCCGCACTGCAAACATTGCGAACATTCTTTCCTTTTTCAGGATTAACACAGGCGATATATATTTCAGCCTTCCTGGGAATTAAATCCATGATACCACGCGGACATGCATCAACACATTTACCGCATCCTGTACAGACATCCTCGATCACTTTTGGCAGCAGGTCATCACCCATGTACATTGCGTTAAACGGGCAGGCGTCAACACAATCGGCAAAACCAAGGCAACCATAATTGCAGGCTTTGTGGCCTCCACCCACCAGTGCAGCAGCATTACAGGATTCAACACCTTCGTAATCGAACCGGTTTTCGCAATGATCCGGTGATCCCTGGCAGCGGACAACAGCCAACAAATCCTCTGCAGCCTCCGCTTCAACACCCATGATCCCGGCGACTTTTTCGACAACATCGGATGAAGCAACGGGACAAGCTGTCGCAGTCAGTTCACCATTAACAACAGCGATTGCCATTTGGCGACATCCTGCCAAACCACAGGCACCACAGTTAGCGCCCGGAAGCTCTTCATCAATCTCTTCAACACGTGGATCTACATAGACGTAGAAGACTTTAGACGCAAAGGCGAGTCCTCCACCGAACAGAAGCCCTAATCCCCCTACCGAGACAATCGCTCCAAGAATGCTGAGGTCCACAACTAACTCCTCTTATTTCGTAATTGCTGAATTGATTTTATTAACCTCTTCAGCAAGTAATTCTCAAATATGTTTAATCCTCTACCCTACACTCAAACCACTGAAACCAAGAAACGCGATAGACATCAATCCCGCCATGATAAAAGCAATGGGGATTCCCTGGAGTGGTTTGGGAATGTCTGCAAGTTCCAGTTTTTCACGGATTCCCGCCATCAGGATAAGGGCAAGCGAAAAACCAATACCTGCTGCGATTCCATTAACGATGGATTCGAGCAGGTTATACTTTTCGTCTATATTCAGAACTGCTACACCAAGAACAGCACAGTTAGTAGTAATCAACGGAAGGAAAATTCCTAGCGCGCTGTACAGGGTTGGCGCAAGTTTCTGGATCATCATCTCAACCAACTGTACCAGGCTGGCGATCACCAGGATAAACGCGATGGTGCGTAAATAAGTCAGGTCAACTCCCCAGAAATTGGTTTCCGGGTGAAGCAGGTAGCGGTAGATCAACCAAGTCGCAAAACCTGCCAGGGTCATGACAAAGATTACTGCCATGCCCATCCCAATCGCGCTGTCCAGTTTTTTCGATACTCCGATATACGGACAAATTCCCAGGAACCTTGCCAGGACATAGTTGTTTATCAGGATAGATCCAACAGCTATTACGAAGAGATTACCGAAATCCATTATTATTTCCCTCCTTCAATAGCGCGTTGAATTGAATTTTTCTTTTCTTTTGCTGCCTGGCGTTCATCAAACCAGTTAAACAATGCCAACCAGCCACCCATCGTGATAAATGCACCAGGTGCAAGCATCATCAGCAGAACCGGTTCAAATCCATCGGGAATGACCTGGATTTCAAGCCATGTTCCGTTACCCAGGATTTCACGGACAGACGCGATCGCTACCAGGGCAAGGGTAAATCCAATCCCCATTACAATAGCGTCAATTATCGAAGCAAATGGAGCTTGTTTGCTGGCAAATGCTTCAGCCCTGCCAAGGATTACACAATTAACCACAATCAGCGGAACGAAAATACCAAGGCTCTCGAATAACGCCGGTGAATATGCCGCCATAACCATTTCAACAACGGTAACAAATGTTGCAATGACCACTATAAATATCGGGATACGGATTTTTGCCGGAACACCCTTCCGGATAAAGCTGACCAGCAGGTTACTCATAAAGAGTACAAAGATTACAGATACACCCATACCGATCGCGTTATTAACCGAAGAACTGACAGCCAGCGCCGGGCATAATCCAAGGGCAAGCCGGAGTACCGGGTTCTCTGTGTATATGCCTCTCGTTAGTTCTTTACCGAGGTTCATTGTGTCACCTCCTCAGCATCACCAGACGCTATTTCTTCAGTCACCTGTTCTTCTTCTACAGGCTCGTCAGTTTCTTCAATTTCCACAGCAACGACTTTTATCATCTCTGCTGTTTTTTTCACAGAATTCGCGATTGCTCTCGCTGTGATTGTAGCGCCTGTGATTGAATCTATTTCACCCCGGTCTTTATCGACAGCAAGCGTAAAAGCGTCCATCCCCTCGAACTGCCGCTGGAACCAGGGTTTATTTTCACCCTTCTTTACTTCGACGGCTTTTGTTCCCAGGCCGGGTGTTTCCTGCTGGAATATTATCTTTAGACCGGTAACTTCATAGTCGTTATTAAATCCGCAAACGGTTTCAATAGTACTTGAATATGCCGGGCCATAAGCGATACCGACAAATCCAACCCTGGAACCGTTTCCATCTAATGCTATCCAGTAAGGATTACCATCTTCGAGGGCATATTCCTCAAAAACCTTACCATTGACCGATTCCATCACTTCAATCCTGGCTTCCGCCCGTTTTTTCGCCTTGTTCTCAGCAATAATGGGCGCTGTTTTCTGGTTTAAAAGTGCCAGGCCTCCCGAAGCTATCGAAGCAATAAACATCAGGATTATTCCCAGACGGACAATAAGCATTTTATCTCCTATACGGTGTTATAATTCCTGCACCGTTTATTAATCAGGCTTTCACAACCTCTTTAACATGACCGAATTTTCTCGGTACCATCCAGCGATCAATCAATGGAACCGCCAGGTTCATCAGCAGAATAGCATAACTGACACCTTCCGGGTAACCACCGATCAAACGGATCATCAGTGTCAGCAATCCACAACCGATACCGAATACAAGTCTGCCCCGTTTCGTCATCGGGCTGGTAACCATATCGGTAGCCATGTAGAAAGCACCCAGGATTAAACCACCTGCAAAGATGTGGAATAACATATCACCGCTGAAAAATCCGGCAGATCCTCCAAACATCCAGCCACCTATAGCAACAACCGCAATGAAGCTAAGTGGTGTACGCCAGTCGATGTAG